>NZ_JACGVM010000023.1:0-62694 GCF_014077195.1 Colwellia sp. BRX9-1 | reverse complement strand
AATAGCACTGTGGCACCACCTGATCCCATTCCGAACTCAGAAGTGAAACGCAGTAGCGCCGATGGTAGTGTGGGAGTTCCCATGTGAGAGTAGGACATTGCTAGGCTTCTATTTAGAGAAACCCGATTCGAAAGAGTCGGGTTTTTTGCTTTCTGACGTTTGAAAATATACCATTTATAACTAATTAAGTAGTAGTGCCAACGGTAGTGTGACTTATGTCCGACATGCCCATGTGAGCCTAGGACATTGCTAAGCTTCTATTTACAGAAACCCGATTCGAAAGAGTCGGGTTTTTTGCTTTCTGGCGTTCAAAAAAGACAAAATTCGCTAACTAGCATGCACTGATAAAAAGGTAGTTTGGCTTTTAATAAGCATACTTGTTATAAACGAAACGTTTTTTGTATTTAAGTCTTTGTAAACTTGCTACTAACGCATGTTAAATTTCATATCTTTCAGCTCAAAAGCTTATCTTATAACTGGCGATGCTTGTAATATCATATTTATTTTCAATGTAACGTGTGTATCAATGCGTAACTTGCTAAAATCTACACATTAATAAATTACTTAGTGTTGTTATGGCTATTAATTGGTTCCCTGGGCATATGCATAAAGCCCAAAAAGAAATAAAAGAAATTCTTCCACAAATAGATGTGGTCATAGAAGTGTGTGACGCTAGATTGCCGTTTAGCAGTGAAAATCCGATGATCACTGAGATCAGAGGTGATATCCCCCTTATTAAAATTCTCAATAAGTCAGATCTTGCCGATCCTGCTAAAACAAAAATTTGGCTAGAATATTTAGAGTCTCAAAAAAATGTCAAAGCAATTGCTCTAACCACAGATAACCCTTCTGTAGCGAAGACACTCCCTAGTCTTATTCGTAAATTAGTACCCAGTAAAAATGAAACGGGTAAACAGATCAACGTTGTTATTATGGGTATCCCTAACGTAGGTAAATCTACTTTATTAAATACTCTTGTTGGAAAAGCAAAAGCTAAAGTGGGTAATGAGCCTGCTGTGACTAAAGGTCAGCAGCGAATTCGTTTAGACGAAGGTCTTTACTTGTATGATACTCCAGGTATGTTGTGGCCAAAAATTGTTAATGAAAACAGTGGCTATCGATTAGCGATTACCAGCGCAGTTAAAGATACCGCCTTCGACCATGAAGATATTGCCTCGTTTGCTGGTGAATATTTATTAGCGCATTACCCGCAACGATTAAAAGAACGTTATCAATTTGACGATACGCCACAAACCGAAGTAGAGTTACTTGAAGAAATAGGTCGTAGACGCGGCTGTGTTAAATCAGGTGGTCGTATTGATTATCATAAAGCCGCAGCAATATTAATCAATGAGATACGTGATAATACTCTGGGTGGCATTACTTTTGAAACACCTGATATGATAGAAATTGAAACACTACATTTTATCGAACTTGAGGCTAAAAAAGTAGCGGCTAGAGAAGCTAAGAAAACTGCCCGCGGTCGCGGTCGTAAAAATAAACGTTAAGAGAGTCTATATGTCTAATACATTTCAACTTCATGCGCTATTACAACGTGACACCATTGAGTTACTTGAGTTACCACTGTCAACACTATTACTAATGAATGATAGTAATTATCCGTGGTTTGTTTTAGTACCTAGGGTCGATGATATTCAAGATATTTATCAACTTGATTGGCAGCAACAACAGCAGTTTCTCAATGAATCAAGTTTGTTAAGTGAAATCTTAATGCAGTTATTTAATGGCACAAAAATGAATGTAGCGGCATTAGGTAATATTTGTCCACAACTTCATGTCCATCACATTGTTCGCTTTGCGGATGATATTGCTTGGCCGAAGCCTGTTTGGGGTGAGTTTGCAATGAAGGCTTATACAGACAGTGAATTAACCTTGTTAAAAGAAAAAGTACTGCCTGCGCTAACTAAAATTATAACGCAGGATTAATACTTTACGGGTAATTATACTTACTCGTTATAAACCGCTAAGTTAGGCAACTTGCTCTTGGCGGTTTTCTATTTGATCTAACGATTGCTTCAGATCGTCAAGTAAATCATTTACGTGTTCTAAACCAACAGATATTCGAATTAAACTATCACTGATACCTGCCGCTACTCTCTCTTCTGGTGTATAAGGTGAATGAGTCATCGAAGCAGGGTGCTGAATAAGAGACTCTGCATCTCCTAGGCTTACTGCGATTGAAAATAAACTCATCCGATTTATAAACTCTTCGCCACCTTTTAAGTCTGCATTTAATTCAAAAGCGATAACTCCACCAGCCGCTTTCATTTGCGTACCAATAAATTTATAACCGTCATGCGACTTAAGGCCAGGGTAATAAACTTTAGCTATCATTGGGTGACTTTCTAAAAACTCAGCGATTGTTTGTGCATTTGAACAGTGGCGTTCCATACGCAATGGTAAGGTTTTTAATCCTCTCATAATTAACCATGCATCATGAGGGCTCATTGTTGCGCCAATATCTTTAAGTGCAGTTAATTTGATGTGTTCTATCATTTCAGCATTACTACAGATAATACCTGCTACCACATCACCATGACCATTTAGATACTTAGTTGCACTGTGAACAACGATATCCGCACCAAATTTTCCAGGTTGCTGTAAAACAGGGGTTAAGAAAGTATTGTCAACGATTGATAGAATACTGTGTTTTTTTGATATCGCTAAAATACGTGCTAAATCTAAAACTACTAAATTTGGGTTTATTGGTGTTTCTAGGAATATAACTTTAGTATTTGGTTTTATCGCTTTTTCAATATTTTCAGGCACTTTCATATCAACAAATGAAACTTCAATGCCGAATTTGGTTAGCATATGACTGATCAATGCATATGAACAGCCATACAAGGCACTAGATGAAATAATATGATCACCACATTGCAAATTAGCTAATAAGGCGCCAGAAACAGCTGCCATGCCTGTTGCTGTGGCAGCTGCATCTTCCATTTCTTCCATGGCAGCAACACGCATTTCTAATTGTCTTACTGTAGGGTTACCTAATCGCCCATAGATATATCCTTCAGCTTCACCCGCAAAACGGTCGGCGCCTTGTTTAGCGTTTTCAAAAATGAAAGTAGACGTTTGGTAGAGCGGAGTTGCTAAAGAGCCAAATTGCTCATCGTTAATACGCCCTGAATGGATTGCTTGTGTTTCAACATATTTACTATTTTTCATAAATCTTCTCTTTAATAAGCATTTCGATGAAGAAAATTAGCGGCGCACTTTGTTATTTTTTATAGGTTGCGCCGCTAATTTCTTTTATATTGATCCGTTTGTTTTTATGTTTGCAAAAAAAGAGCCAGCAATATATAAGGTAATTATATCAATGTGTTATGTGATTGTTGGTGTGTAGGCCTATTGATTTGTAATTAAATTATTACAAATCGTTCGCTTATCAGTTATTCTGTAATATAATTAATACATTGTAATTAATCTATTACAATATGACTTTGAAACATTGAGATAAACTGATGAGAATTGAAATTAAAGTAAAAGATCGTATTGGTATAAGCCAAGAAATCTTGGCTATTTTTGCTGATAATCGTTGGAATATACGTTCACTTGAAGTGGTTAGTCACTTTATTTATGTCCACTTTATGTCCAATGAATTAATATTGTCTGACGTGCAAAATTCTCTGTCGCACCGCGATGACATAGTTCATTGTTTATCTGTCGACTTATTACCGACACAAAGACGTGAGGCTCATTTAAAAACCTTATTAGACACTATTCCAGACCCTATACTGGATATCGACCAAAATGGTATTATTGTTATTATTAATACGGCCGCTCAGTCGTTATTAAAAGATTTAGTTATAAAAATTGAGGGACAGCATATCGATCAATATATAGATCAGTCCTTTCAAGACATGCTTAATTCTTCACTGAGTAATTTTTCACTCTCATTCCTCGAACAATCTTATTTAGCTGATATCACGCCAATATTTTCAGAACATAGTTCATCAGGCGTTATTCTCACCTTACGTTCAATGAACCGCGTTGGTCAGCATATCGCATTAATACAGAGTCGAGAGCAAGCTGAATTTGATAATATTATTGGTGAGAACTCAGCTATTCGACTCTTAAAGTCTCAAACACTCAGGTTTTCAGAATTAGAATTACCGGTACTTATCAGTGGTGAAACAGGTACAGGTAAAGAGTTATTAGCTCGTGCTTTGCATAATGCCAGTCGACGTGCCGACGCGCCTTTTTTAGCGCTGAATTGTGCAGCATTACCCGAAAACTTATTGGAAAGTGAACTGTTTGGCTATGCGCCAGGTGCTTTTACCGGGGCTCAAAAAGGGGGGAAACCTGGGCTATTTGAACTGGCAGAAACAGGGACTATCTTTTTAGATGAAATTGCAGAAATGTCAGTATATTTACAAGCTAAGTTATTACGATTCTTACAGGATTATAAATATCGTCGTCTAGGTGGCACGAAAGAGTTAACGGCGAATGTGCGTATAATCAGTGCCAGTCACCAACACTTACCGCAACAGATTGAACGACAATTATTTAGAGAAGACCTATTCTATCGCCTAAATGTATTGAATTTGTCGATACCTCCACTGCGTGAACGACCCGATGATATTATTTTATTAGCGGCACACTTTATTAAAATGGCGGCGCTTCAAGTTGCACGAAAAGTACCTACTTTAACAGAGCAAGCACTTGCTGCCCTTAAGATATGCCAATGGCCAGGTAATATTCGCCAGTTACAAAATATTTTATTTAGAGCGGTAGCCCTTAATGATAGTGGTGTTATTGAAAAGTCTGATATTGATGGTGCGTTATCACAATTTTCAGCAGTCGATTTACCGATAAGTCATAATATTGCTGGTTCTGCTAGCGATGGTGAAAATTTTGCTGATCAGCCTCAATGGTCCGACTGGAATAGTGCTCAAGAAAAATTTGAAGGCGATTTGCTTAAAACCTTGTATCCGCTTTACCCAACAACGAGAAAACTAGCAGAGCGGTTAAAGGTTTCACACAATAAAATAGCAATGAAATTACGAAAGTACGATATAAGTTAGCCTGTTAGATGTTTGCTGACTAGCCGCCAACAAACTTTACCTTAAAGCCATTGCTCTCAAGGACCTGTTTTATTTGCTCTCTTTTATCGCCTTGCACTTCGATGACTTCACCGACAACACTGCCACCGGTGCCACAGGTTTTCTTCAATTTTGTAGCAAGCTCTTTTAGCGCTTTTGCATCTAAGCCTAATCCGCTAATGGTGATGACACCTTTACCTTTTCTGCCTTTAGTTTCACGCCTAACTTTAGCAAAGCCATCACTGGCTGTTATTGTTTGGGTGTTATTGTCTTGTTTGATACGGCCACTATCTGTTGAATATACTAATGAACTATCGGCTGGTTGCTGATTGGCCGAATGCTCAGCTGTAGCACTCTCTCTACCAAATGCACCAGCAAGATCGCTAAGACTAGAAAGTTTATTTTTCATGATGTGGTACCCGAGTGTTAATTGACTGAGTGGTTAAATAAAAGATAAAAATAAAGCCACTATTAAAGTGGCTTTATTATACCTAGAAAATAAGTCTGAAAACGTTATAGTTTACAGTTTACCTTCAAGCTCTGGTAATACTTCAAATAAATCACCAACAATACCGTAATCAGCTACTTGGAAAATAGGCGCTTCGGCATCCTTGTTGATCGCAACAATGATTTTAGAATCTTTCATACCAGCTAAATGCTGTATTGCACCACTTATACCTACAGCTATGTATAGGTCAGGAGCAACAATTTTACCTGTTTGACCGACTTGCATGTCATTAGGTACAAAGCCAGCATCTACAGCGGCACGTGAAGCACCAATAGCAGCGCCAAGCTTATCTGCAATACCTTCAAGTAACTTGAAGTTATCGCCGTTTTGCATGCCACGACCACCTGAAATAACGATACTTGCTGCGCCTAAGTCAGGACGTTCTGATACAGAAAGTTCATCATTTACATGCGTTGAAATTCCAGCGTCTGTTACTGAGTCTACTGTTACAATCTCAGCACTACCATCAGTGGCAACTGGGTCAAACCCCGTAGGACGAACCGTAATTATTTTTTTACTGTCTAAGCTTTGCACTGTGGCAATAGCATTACCTGCATAAATAGGACGAACAAAAGTATCACTACTTTCTACAGCAATAATATCTGATATTTGTGCAACATCTAATAAAGCGGCAACGCGAGGCATAAAGTTCTTACCTGTCGTTAAAGCTGTTGCTAAGACGTGTTCGTAATCAGCAGCAAGTTCTGTTACCAATAAGCTAATGTTTTCAGCTAACTGATGTTCATAAGCTGGATTATCAGCAACAAGTACTTTACTTACACCGTTAACTTTAGCGGCTTCTTGTGCAACACTCTGACAATTACTACCAGCAACTAATATATGAATGTCACCACCAATTGCTTGAGCTGCAGCAACTGTTTTAAGCGTGTCAGCTTTTAATGTGCTGTTATCATGTTCAGCAAATACTAAAATACTCATGAAATCACCTTCGCTTCATTTTTCAGTTTTTCAATTAATGTATCTACACCATCAACAATAATACCGGCTTTACGTGTTGCAGGTGGTACAACTTTTATTAATTTTGAACGTGGGCTTAAATCAATGCCAAAATCTGCAGCGGGTTTAACCACTAATGGTTTACGCTTTGCTTTCATGATATTAGGTAATGAAGCATAACGAGGTTCATTTAAACGCAAATCGGTAGTAACAATTGCAGGTAGGTTAAGTGATACAGTTTGTAAGCCGCTATCAACTTCACGTGTTACATTAACTTTATCGCCTTCAACTTTTACCACTGATGCGAAAGTACCTTGCGGCATACCTGTTAAGGCAGCGAGCATTTGACCTGTTTGATTATTATCACTGTCGATAGATTGCTTACCTAGAATAACCAATTGTGGCTGTTCTTCTTCAACAATCTTTTGTAAAAGTTTGGCGATATTAAGAGCGTCTAACTTCTCATCAGTTTCGATTTGAATAGCGCGGTCTGCGCCTAATGCTAAAGCCGTTCTTAATTGTTCTTGGCAAGATTTGTCACCAACGGATACCACAATAACTTCAGTGGCAACGCCAGCTTCTTTTAAACGAACCGCTTCTTCTACAGCGATTTCACAAAAAGGGTTAATTGCCATTTTTACATTAGCAAGATCAACATTTGAATTGTCTGCTTTTACGCGAACTTTGACGTTATAGTCAATTACACGTTTAATAGGTACTAATACTTTCATCGTAGCCTCTGATTGCGTTTGTTGTGTTTGTATTTATAGTGTAAAGCTAAGGTTTGATTAATTAAACTAACATTAGCAAGTATTTCTCATTATTGCTCGACAGACTAATACTAGACTACGTGAACGTCAACGTAATACGGTGCTTGTCTCGATAAATTGAGCTTAAATAGCTTTTGTCGCAATATCTTTCAATAGAAGATAGTATTTATCAACAAAATATCTATAATGAGTGATATTATCAAACAGGTGTTTGAAAATCAAACGAGTGTTTGATTTTATTTAAATGAATATTTTTTGGGGAAATTTATGGAACGCGAATCGATGGATTTTGACGTTGTTATTGTTGGTGCTGGTCCGTCTGGCTTAGCAACAGCTTGTCGTTTGATGCAGTTAGCAAAAGAAAAAGATCAAGAACTCTTAGTCTGCGTTGTTGAAAAAGGCTCAGAAGTTGGAGCACATATTTTATCGGGGGCTGTTTTTGAGCCAAGAGCGCTAAATGAATTATTCCCAGATTGGCAAGAAAAAGGCGCGCCACTGAATACAAAAGTTACCGGCGATGATCTTTATTTACTTAACAGCGAAAGCAACGCGATAAAATTACCTAACATCTCTGTACCAAAAACTATGCATAACGATGGAAACTATATTGTTAGCATGGGCAACGTATGTCGTTGGTTAGCAGAGCAAGCGGAAGAACTAGGGGTTGAAATTTTTCCTGGTTTCCCTGCACATGAAGTACTCTATAACGATGATGGTAGTGTTGCGGGTATTATTACCGGTGACATGGGTCTAGATGTTAATGGTAAAGAAAAAGATTCGTTTGTTCCTGGAATGGAACTTCGCGCTAAGTATACTGTTTTTGCTGAAGGTTGCCGTGGTCACTTAGGTAAAGAACTGATCAGTAAATTTAATTTAGATGAAGGTGTCTCTCCACAGCATTATGGTCTAGGTTTTAAAGAAATTTGGGACATTGATCCCGCTAAGCACCAAGAAGGTCTCGTGGTACATACGGCCGGTTGGCCATTAGATCAAGGCGCAACGGGTGGTGGCTATTTATACCATGCAGAAAATAATCAAGTATTTGTAGGTCTTATTGTAGATTTAAATTATAGCAACCCGCATTTAAGTCCATTTGATGAATTTCAACGTTATAAACATCATCCAAAAATTAGTCAGTACCTTGAAGGCGGTAAACGTGTTTCTTATGGAGCACGAGCAATGGCAAAGGGTGGTTTTAACTCATTACCTAAAATGACAATGCCAGGTGGTATTATCGTTGGTTGTGATGCTGGAACGATAAACTTTGCTAAAATCAAAGGTAATCACACCGCAATGAAATCGGGTATGTTAGCCGCTGAAAGTATTTTTCAAGTGATTGTTTCCGGTGATGAAGGCGGTAAAGACCTTGCTGATTATACTGAAAGGTTTAAAGACTCTTGGTTATATGACGAACTTTATAGCTCTCGCAATTTTGGTCCGGCGATGCATAAATTTGGTATGACCTTGGGTGGTGCTTATAACACCATAGATCAAAACCTATTTAACGGTAAATTACCGTTTAACCTCAAGGACGACACGCTTGACCATGACCAGCTTAAATTAGCCTCGGAGTCGGCGGTTATCAATTATCCAAAACCAGATAATAAACTGAGTTTTGATAAATTAACCTCAGTATTTTTGTCAAATACTAACCATGAAGAAGAACAACCTTGTCACTTAAGACTGACAGACGTTGATGTTCCAATTACGGTTAATTTAGCTAAATATGCAGAGCCTGCTCAGCGTTATTGTCCGGCTGGCGTATACGAAATTGAATCGACAGAGCAGGGTGATAAATTAGTGATCAATGCACAAAACTGTATTCACTGTAAAACCTGTGATATTAAAGACCCAAGCCAAAATATAACTTGGGTAACACCAGAAGGCACCGGTGGTCCGAATTATCCAAATATGTAAGTTACTATTTGTGCGATTTTAATTATAAAAACCTGCTGATGCAGGTTTTTTTATGTTTAGGATTAAGTCGTTGTGTTGATGATAGTGATGGTTTCAGAGAGTCGGTGAGCGTTAAGTCCTTTAGTCGTCATGCTGAATTCATTTCAGTATCTGGTTTTTGTGGTTGTAAGTACAGATCCTGAAACAAGTTCAGGATGACGGTGTTGTGTTCAGGTGATTGTGCTTGTTTTAGGACGATGGCGTTGTGTTGAGGTGATTGTGCTTGTTTTAGGATGACGGTGCCTGTCTCAGAATGACAGTGATGGTATCAGAGAGCCGGTGAGCGTTTAGTCCTTTAGTCGTCATGCTGAATTTATTTCAGTATCTGGTTTTTGTGGTTGCAAGTACAGATCCTGAAACAAGTTCAGGATGACGGTGCTTGTGTTCAGGTGATTGTGCTTGTGTTCAGGTGATTGTGCTTGTTTTAGGATGATGGCGTTGTGTTCAGAATGACAGTGATGGTATCAGGGAGTCGATGATCGTTAAGTCCTTTTGTCGTCATGCTGAATTTATTTCAGTATCTGGTTTTTGTGGTTGTAAGTACAGATCCTGAAACAAGTTCAGGATGACGGTGCCTGTTTCAGGATGACGGCGCCTGTCTCAGGATGACGGCGCCTGTCTCAGGATGACGGTGCTTGTGTTCAGGATGACAGCGTTTTGATAACAGTGATGGCATCAGGGAGTCGTGAGCGTTTAGTCCTTTAGTCGTCATGCTGAATTCATTTCAGTATCTGGTTTTTGTTGTTGTAAGTACAGATCCTGAAACAAGTTCAGGATGACGGCGCCTGTCTCAGGATGACGGTGCTTGTGTTCAGGTGATTGTGCTTCTTTTAGGATGATGGCGTTGTGTTCAGAATGACAGTGATGACATCAGGGAGTCGATGATCGTTTAGTCCTTTTGTCGTCATGCTGAATTTATTTCAGCATCTGGTTTTTGTGGTTGTAAGTACAGATCCTGAAACAAGTTCAGGATGACGGTGCTTGTGCTTGTTTTGGGATGACGGCTTATTTTGATGATGATAGTCATGGTATTAAGGAGTCGTGATCTTTTAGTCCTTTAGTCGTCATGCTGAATTTATTTCAGTATCTGGTTTTTGTTGTTACAAGTACAGATCCTGAAACAAGTTCAGGATGACGGCGCCTGTCTCAGGATGACGGCGTTATGTTCAGGATGACGGTGTTGTGTTCAGGTTGGCACTTTGTTCACTATGACGTTGCTCTTTGGGAGCAACGGAATTACTTTGTCTGTATCAAATCAAATTCACTCAGTGCAGTGATACTTTGCTGTAACTTCGACTCTAGTTGATCTAACTTCTTTAAGCTTTTACAAAACTGCGCAGCTTTTAATTTAACTTCTTGTGCGCGGGGTTCAATGTCAAGCTGCAAATCCTTTTCCATACCTTTGATACGTTGGTCAAAGGTTTCTACGCGCTGTTCACTACTGCTTGCTTCGTTGGTGGTCATTGCTTCACCAACGGCCATTAAAATAGTGCCAATTGATTCGGTTACGATACTTTCAATTTCTTGTTCAAAGGCGCCAGCAAAAATTTCATCAAAATCAGCAAAATCTTGCGAAGCAATATAATAATTAGTATCGCTATGGTTAAAACGTTCTCTTAAACGGTATTGCATCTCATCGAAGCGCTCTTGAATTTTTTGATGTGAGGCGCTATTTTCACCCGTTAAACCCGCAATAACTTTGTTTACTGCTTTTAAATCAATATCAACACCTTCAATCGCTATCGCCACTATTTCAGGGATTTGTTTACGAATGCCTTGGCTGTATTGCGTGAGTAATTGTCTTTGTTCTTCATTGAGGGCTATCTCACGCCCACGAATAAATAATTGTTGATCATTATTAATTTGAACGTAGGTTTGGCTTTCTTTCAAAATACGTACATGAGAAGGGTTGATTACCACACCATGATTAAAGTTTATATCGCATTGCTGTGCTGAAGCTGTACCAGCAATTAAGCTCGTTGCAATTAAAGCAAGAGTATTAAATTTCATCGTTTTCCTAATGTAACTAAAATGATATTGATGGAAAATGTTCAGTAATACTCTATGTATTAACGATAGGATTAAAATGAATTTTTCTTTCTTTATAATTCACTTTAGTTGGTCCATATTCACGGCGAGATCTATCTTGGAAGTCGCCAACAATCATTTGTACACCGTGATAAAGTTTCTCTGTTGCTTCTATATAGACACTTGCCATATAGGTTTGTATTTGCTCTTCAAAAGCTTCTTTTTCGTTAAGGATCTCACCTACGCGATGAGCATGAAACTTATAAGTAGAAACCAGTTTACTGAGCATCTCAGGGTTTACTTTATCGGTAGGCAACTTTTTGAGTTTATTAACGGCTAATTGTAATTCTGTTGATTTATCAGAATCAACTTTTAATTTAAATTCAATGTCTTCTAACTGTTCTTTCATTAGATCCACTTTTTTGGAAAAGCTTATAATGGTGCTGCTTCCTGCTGTTGCGCCTACAATACCGGCATGAACAGATTTTCCCGCTTTTATGTAACCAGCGATAAGCTTACCATTAGCTTTTTCTTCAGTGCCTAACCAAAGTGTCTCTTCAACATCAATAATGCTGTGCATCATTTGGTTTTCAATACGTAAGGAGTGACAAGATATTTCAGCATATTGAGCATATTTTGCGAAAATATCACCTTTAGCAGATATATGAGCACTCATTTTAATATTATCGAGAGATTGACCTTCAACGTCTTGTTTTTTACCAATAATGCCACTACCAATAGTAATGTCACCACCAGCTTCTAAGGTTGCTGACTCAACAAAACCACCAATTGTGATATCGCCGGTTGCCGTTACTTTCATACCCTCACAAATATCACCATCAATAATAACACTGCCTTCAAATTTGATATGCCCAGTACTGATATCAACATTTTTTATGCGATAAACCGGATCAACTTCCATGCCGTTATCAATAATTCTTGGTAAGCCGACCAGTGTCGAGATTAAGACTTTATCATTCTTAGGGCTTATTGTTGTACCTTCGCCAGCGGTTAGCGTGATGTCATCTCCTGGTAAAGGATCTAGGGCAGAGCCAGTCACAGTAAAACCTTTAACACCTTCGGTAAGCATAATTTTTTTCGCGAGCGGATCGCCAACTTTCACACAAATTATGTCACCTAAATCGCGCATATCGACACTTCCATCTTCGCGATCTTTAGGACGTAAAATTCTATCTTGGGCGCTTTGCACTAACCATTTTATTTTTGAATTTTTACCATTAATGGCAATTTTACCGTGGGCAATTTCGCCGGTAATTATAGAGCCAGCAGGTTCTTTCGCGGCTTGATGAGCAAGTTTTAATAATTGCTCTTTGGTAAAACCTTTGCTAACACCAGCTTCTTGAGCAGAGTTGAGAATGGCCTTAGCGGTTAAATGTTTACCACCAAGCGCTGTTGAAATCTCAGCTGTTGCAGACATTTCATCTTTATCAATGGTAATTGAAATAGTCGCGTCTCTGCGCTCAAGCACTTGATAACTAATTTCTCGGCCAGATTTATTCGTTTGAAGGGGTTTTAGGACACTATTAAGTTCGGCGATGGCATTTTTTATATTACCATTATCAACATATAAATCTTTAAATTCAGAATTTTCTATTAGTTCATGGACGCTGGCTTCTGTTACCTGTGTATCATCTTTAACCGGTTGCAAAACAAGGTCAATATTATTTTTTTTATTTGTTACTAAGCTTGCTTGAGTCACGCTAGATTTACTCCAATATTACCACTTAAAATATCGATTAAATGTAGTTTTCCTGGTGAATTTTAATGAAAGAGCCAGTATTTACTTTTGAATAATCAATTTTATATTCTTTGTTATCTAATGCTTGTATAAAAATTAATGTTTTATTCTCTCCAAAAACGTCTGTTGCACTAACATCAACAACATCTTGATAGGCTTTCTTAGCGTCAGCTTTCTTATTTGGAACTTCACCTTTGTAAATACCTATACCACGGTTACTTACAATCACTACAGGGTGACCGCCATTTATAATCAATAAATCAAATTTTCTCATCTTATGGATAATGGTATTACGACCACTCGTGATGAAGTTTTTTTCTATCAAAATATGCTCCTATTTCTACTCAAACGTCTAGCAATATTAGTTACCCAAATAACGAATATGCAGCTTTATAACTCTATTCTAGTTTATTCTGCCTATAAATATATAAAGATTTGATTTATGGCGCAATAAAAATGACATTTCTTTCAATATTATTATAGTTAATACCTAACGTTAACATGCATACAACATATTAAGGCTATATATTAAAAATAAAGTGGTGTTTGACTACTCTCAATTAATAACCGTCTTATTAAATCAAGAGATCTTGCTGCTACCGTACGTTGAAAGTTTTCCCTATTTGCCTTTATACAAAAATATTTGGTGTGTATTTTATCTTTATTACCCCAAGCTATCCAAACTGAGCCAACGGGTTTTTCTTTACTGCCACCCGTTGGGCCAGCTATACCTGAAACGGCAATAACTAAATCAGCTCCTGCTATGGCTAATGCACCTTCTGCCATCGCTATTACTGTCTGTTCACTAACCGCGCCATGTTGTTCAAGTATATTTTCATTAACATGCAATAGTTTGCTTTTCATATTATTTGAGTAAGTTACAAAGCCAGCCTCAAACGAAGATGATGACCCTGAAACTTTGGTTATTTCGCTGGCGATTAAACCGCCGGTACAAGACTCTGCTGTTGTTATTTTAAGATTTTTTTGTTGGCATAACTGCAATACTAGTTCGGCTAAAGAATAAGGTTTATCTTTAATCTCTTCAATGATGTGATCATTTAATAAGGTTTTAATTTTTTGAATAAGATCGATTTTTATTGATAAATGCTCATTTTTTTCAACGGTTAACTTTAATTCTATTAATGGCGAAGATGCACGAAAACCGACTTCAACTTCTTTAGGCCAATCGGGAAAGTTTTTTACCAACATTGACTGAAGGGTTGACTCGCCAATACCAAATAATTGTAAGCGAGTAATATCCATTTCCGCAGTGAAGTTAGATTGTGAGGCCAATTCAGGAATGATTACTTCATCAAGCATTATGTTAAGTTCACTAGGGACCCCCGGCGTACAAAAAATTTGGCAATCATTCAGTGTTAAGGAAAAACCTACTGCGCTGCCTACTCGGTTGGCAATAATATTACAATTTTCCGGCAGCAGGGCTTGCTTTAAATTAGCCTTACCTAAATGAGCATTACGTTGTTCACACCAGGTTTTTAGGTGGGCCAATGCTATAGGATGTTGCTTTAAAAAGCGTTGTGACGCCATCGCTAATGCTTGCGCGGTTAAATCATCTGTTGTTGGACCAAGCCCGCCATTAATAATTAATACATCGGCATCTTTTGTTAAGTGTTCTATTTCCTTTGCAAGTAAATCAAGATCGTCAGCTAAGGTCACTTTTCGACTAATTTTTATGCCAATGGCTTTACATTGTTGAGCGATCATTGCTGAATTACTGTCGACAATATCTCCCGTCATCAATTCATTGCCAGTAAGAAGTAAGTGCACGTTAGCGATGGTCATTTATAAATCCTGTTAATAGGTAAAAATTACCGTTAGGTTACTGTAAAAGTTGAATTGTTGTTAGTTATTAAGAGCAGGAAAGGTCATTTAAAAAAGTAAAATAAAATTTAAACCTTTTCAATGCCATTGTGTACTTAACCATTATAGTCATTAAAATAGTTAATAAAACTCAAGGAAATTTCATGAAACAGTCATTTAAGAAACAACTTACTTTAGCCACAATTTTATCACTTGCTAGTATTAGCACCGTATATGCAGAGGTTAAAGATACCATTGAAAAATCATTTGTTGTTAATGAACAAACAAGTTTACGTTTAGCTAATATAAATGGTGGTGTTGATATTCAAGGTTGGAGTAACGATGAAATTAGAATAACAGCAACAGTGACCGCGGAAAATCAAACTGATAGAGACCGTATAAACCTTGATTTTTCTGAAAGTTCTAGTGGCGTTAGTGTTGAAACTATATACCAAAAACAATCATCTTGGGGGCATAATAATAGCTCTGGCAAAGTTGATTATATTGTAATGGTTCCGTTTGGCGCGGCATTAACCGATATTGAATTAGTAAACGGTTCATTGGTGATTGATAAAGTACGAGGTGACATAAAAGCGAATACAGTCAATGGTACTATTAGTGTGCAAGGCTTAGCTGCAAACCTTGAATTAAATTCAGTTAATGGCAGTATTAATGCGACCTACCAGCAAGTTGGTAACAACATCGACAGCGTGGAGCTAACAACGGTCAACGGCAGTATTAAACTTTATATGCCTGGTGAGCTCAATGCCACGATTAATGCCGAAACCATGCACGGTAGTATCGACACGGCATTTGGGCTTTCAAGTGAGAAAAAAATGTTTAGTGGTCGTCACTTATCTGGGACAGTCGGCAGCGGCGATATTACGATTAATTTAGAAAGTGTCAATGGCAGCATTAAGGTATTAAAAAACTAATTTTTAATAAAACGTCAAGCGCTTTATTTAACCACAACAATCAATGTTGTGGTTTTTTTTATTTGGTTGTCGGTGAAAATAATGCACAATAGTATTTATATCTGACAGAGTTATTAAGGCGTGTTTTAAGTGAGTGAACAATATAACCGAGCATTATTAGCCGGCCGTTGGTATCGTATGGAAATGAACGACGTCGGTCACCAACTTGTTGAGTATGCTGAGCTTTGCCTTGATGGTAGTTTTGAATTTTCTTTTGTTGAACAAACGTCTCAGGGCGAAATTGTTAGCCAAATTATTGAGTTAGGCGATTGGGGATTAGTGGGAGATATTCACTTTACTATCACACAAGAAGAAGTTGTTGACGGTGAGCATTATCGAGCCGATTTAAATGATGAAAATAACTATCAGGCTTATAAAGTTTTAGCCTTAGACAGTCAAATTTTCAAATATCAGCACATTGTTAGTAATGAAGTGTTTATCCTGCGCCGAGTTGTTGATAAAATCGGTCATTGTTAAATTCAGTTATTCTTCAAAAATAAGAAAAATTACCCTTTTACCTAATATGTAGTTGAGAAAAAATGAAAAATATAAAGGCAGCAAGTTTAATTACTGCGATAAAAACCCCTTACAACGCACAGGGTGAAATTGACCTTGTTACTTATGACAAGCTGGTTGCAAAGCAAATAGCGGCGGGTGTTGACGGTATTGTTGTCGGTGGTACTACAGGTGAAGGACACTTATTAAGTTGGGAAGAGCATTTAATGTTAATCGCTCATACCGTTCATCAATATAGTGACAAACTTATTATTGTTGGTAATACCGGTAGTAATAATACCCGAGAGGCAATTAAAGCCACACAAAATGGGTTTGCCATGGGTATGGATGCAGCATTGCAAATTAATCCTTATTACGGGCGAACCTCAATGGCGGGTGTTGCAGCGCATTTTAACAAAGTCTTAGATATTGGTCCTGCGTTTATCTATAACGTACCAGGAAGAACGGGCCAAGACCTTACGCCTGATTTGATCGAACCTTTGTCAAAGCATAAAAACTTTATTGGTGTGAAAGAATGTGGCGGCAATGACCGTATTGCTTATTATGAAAAACAAGGTATTGCTTGTTGGTCAGGTAATGATGATGAATGTTATGTTGGTCGCCACCAATTTGGCTCTCACGGTGTTATTTCTGTAACCTCGAATCTAGTACCGGGCCTAATGAGAACATTAATGGACAGTGAAGATGACGAACTAAATGAACGTTTACAAAGCCTGATGAAATGGTTGTTTTGTGAGCCTAACCCTATTGCCATAAATACCACGTTAATGATGACAGGTGCCGTTCAAGCTAACTTTAGATTACCTTATTTAGCGTTGACACTAGAGAAACGTCAAATCGGTTTTGATCTGTTAGCTAAACTTGATGCGGCTGAAATTGTTGGTGATAAATTAGCTCTGCTTAATGATAGTGATTTTAATTACTGTTCATAAACAACACTTAGCCAAGAGCATTTAATGAGGGCATTAAATGTTCAGGCACTTTAAACGACCTCTGCTCTGCGGTTAGCGGGCAAATAAAATTAAGTGCCACGGCGCACAGCTGTAAGTTAATACTTTCTTCAATGCTGGCGTCGCCAACTTCCCCGTGTAATCTATCGCCAACCACCGGCATATTAATACTTGCAGCATGACTTCTTATTTGGTGTTTTCTCCCCGTATCAATAATAACTTGCACCAACGAGGTGTTATTTTTTTCATTATAAGCAAGATGGCTAAAATGGCTGCTGGCGCTTTTACCATCGACATCACAGGTTAATGTGTCAGGTTGTGGTCGTAAACGATGATCGCCGTGAATAATAATATGATAAATTTTCTCTAAGTCATGTTTTTCAAACATCGCACTTAATGCGCGCGCTGCTTTTTTACTATGGGCAATTAGAATTAATCCGGTGGCTGCTCTATCTAAACGGTGAACAATAAATGCGGGGCGCTCAGGGGATAAATGTGTTTGAGCCCAACGGGCAATCGTGCAGTGATCACTCCACTTTGAACCTTGAGATAACATACCGTAAGGTTTATACCATACGCTATAATCAACATCGTCATTAATTAATAACGCTTCATTAGGCTGTTGGCTTAATACTTGTTCGTCATAATAAAAGTGTAGGGTATCGGTTACTTGTAATGGCTTTTTGATGCGTCGCAAACGCTGTGTGCTTTTACCACGGGTTAACCATAACGCACCTCGTTGAATAGCCTGTTTTAATTGAGCATTAGTTAATGAGCATGCTTGGTTAAGTTCGCCAATAATGCTGCTATTTTCTGTATTAACATCGATATGAAGCTCAAATTTATGCAAGGCTATATTCAAGGTGAGTGATTCGTTGGTAAGTTATATCGCTAGTTTACCAAAAATAATCGCTAACTGAATTGGTATTATGTTTTTCATCAGATAAAATAGCGAATTAATGCCTACAAAGATAAGATGAAAAATAATGAACCGTGATTTAGCCCTATTTCCACAAGACAATGTTGGTGATGCCTTATGGCAAATGATGATTGATGGTGATGATTTAAACCAAGCCCGTGAAATTGAGTTTTCAGTGATATTTCCTAACGAAGAAGCCGCTTTGAAATTTGGTCAGTTACTTTTAGAAAACAATCAAAAACTCTCTTTTTGTCCTTATGAAGGCAATGATGATTTTCCTTGGGAAATTACCGCTTATCCTTTTGTTGGCGCCAGTTATGAAAATATTAGTTCCTACCAAAATTTATTGATTTCAAGCGCTGAGCCGTTAGGTGGTCAATATGACGGGTTTTATTGCGCCGCTGTTTAATTTAGCGCTCTTATATTAATAAAAGTGCAGGTCCATTGACTATTACCCAGATGCTGAAGGCTATTTAGCATTAATAAGGCAGCTTTATGCTTGATATAACACAGTTTAACCTATTAAAAAAAAGCAGTGCAAAGTCATTTAACGATCAAAAAGCATTGATTAAAAAAGTGATGGCGGGCCGTGAAATGAAATGTGAAACTTGCGGCAGTATACTGCGTTTAATTGTCCCTGAAGATAAAAGTACTCCGGGTGTTTATTGTGGCAAAGGCTGTACCGATATCTGTTTAGACTTTATTTAAGCGATAAAGTAAATTTAACTCACTGGAGCAGAGCGACAATTTTCTTTTATTAATTTATTATTTTCTACCGGTATTTATACGGTCGCTTCAGTTTCTAAGATTGCTTGCCAATCAGGGAGTATTGAAGCACCAATGCCAGTAAAGACTTATTACCAAGCGTATTCAATAGTTTGATATTCACAGGTGGCTAAAACCTTATTGATTCATCGACCATAACCACTTTTAATTTATCGAGTGCATCACAAGGTGCTCGATTGATAAAGGGCATGATTTGTCTTCAGCAATATAAATTGAAGGTTGCTGAGCAATAAGCCAAGCTTTTTCGCAGTAAGTTGATGGTTGTATTGTCAGATAATAGTCTTGTCAGATAGCAAAGACGTTTTTGTAGTTTTCAACTGAATGAGCTGGAGTAACACGCCTGTCACAAGGATTTTGTGAGTCATCAAGGTTAACTGGATATGATCAATCTCTTCGGTGATTTTATTAATAAATCGGGATTCTCAGAAAAAGAGGGTGAATAGACTTGGCGTTGTCAACGATTTCTTATGCTTTTACCGGTAAAGAAAAAATAGTTAAAGTAAAAAGTGCTTATCATGGCGCTTATGATTATGCTGAGGTCAGTTAGATCGCAGCACCGATAAACTCAAAAGAGAATATATACATGAGTGCCTTTTCAACAAAAACTGAAAACAGCGGACAAAATGAAGTCTTTATTTGTGATGCAATTAGAACACCCATTGGCCGTTATGGCGGCTCGCTAGCGACTATAAGGGCTGATGACCTAGCCGCCTTACCCTTAAAAGCATTAATGGCACGAAATCCAACTCTAGATTTTAGCCAAGTAGACGATGTTATTTTAGGTTGTGCTAACCAAGCAGGGGAAGACAACCGTAATATTGCTCGTATGGCAACGTTATTAGCCGGCTTACCTTACCAAGTTCCCGCAACAACGCTAAACCGTTTATGCGGCTCAGGGTTGAATGCTGTCGGCATTGCTATGCAAGCGATTAAGTCAGGTGAAGCTGAAATGATTATTGCCGGTGGTGTTGAAAGTATGACTCGCGCGCCTTTTGTGATCGGCAAAGCGGAAAGTAATTTTTCGCGTACTCAAGAAATGTTTGATACGACTATGGGCTGGCGCTTTGTTAACAAAGCACTCGATAGCGCTTATGGTACTGAAAGTATGCCACAAACAGCAGAAAACCTTGCCGAAGAGTTTAACATTAGCCGAGCAGACCAAGACAAGTTTGCTTTTGCTAGCCAGCAAAAAGCGGCGAGTGCCCAACAAGCTGGATTTTTTGCCGAAGAAATAATGCCTGTCAGTGTTATAAAAGGTAAAGAAGAGCCGATTATTTTCTCTCAAGATGAGCATCTTCGCCTAACAAGCTTAGAAAAAATGTTAGCACTCAAACCTTTTGTTCATGCCAAAGGCAGTATTACCGCGGGTAATGCCTCAGGGATTAATGATGGCGCTGCCGCAATATTATTGGCGTCAAGTCAATCGGTACAAAAAAACAACTTAACCCCGATAGCTAAAGTGCTAGGTATGGCTGTCACTGGTGTACCGCCACGTATTATGGGGATTGGCCCAGTACCGGCAACACAAAAACTATTAAAACGTTTAAACTTATCGCTTGAAGATATCGACCTTATTGAACTGAACGAAGCTTTTGCAGTACAAGCTTTAGCTTGTATTCGAGAATTAGGTTTACAAGATGACGATCCGCGTATCAACCCACAAGGTGGCGCCATAGCTTTAGGGCATCCTTTGGGCATGAGTGGTGCGCGTTTAATAACGTCTGCGGCTCGACAACTACAACGTACCAATAAGCGTTATGCACTGTGTACCATGTGTATTGGTGTCGGCCAGGGCATAGCCTTAATTATTGAAAGAGTTTAAGCCATTTAAAAGCCGAATAGCTGAAAAAGGGCGTAGGGTATACTCCCTTTTTTGTCTGTGCTAACAAATAGCGATCACTAGTTTAGCGATATTATCTCGAGCTAAATGATAACTTATTTTCTATTTTTAAGTAGATAGTGATTTTTAGCGAAGGTTTATACCAAAGGTTTATACAAAGAAGATGACAGCAATGACCCGATCCCATTTACTTTTATTTTTACTTACTGCCTGTGGCTTTATGGTGAGTATTTTTTTTAAGCCTTATCCGCTGAGCTGGTTAGTAAAAATTTTGCCGATTTTAGTGTTATTGCATTTTTCATGGCAAAACAGTAGAGGTACTAAAGAACGCGCTCATAAGTTATTTATGAGCGGTTTGGTTTTCTCTATTTTTGGCGATTTCTTTTTAGATTATGACCGAGTAAATTGGTTTGTACTCGGTTTAGCGGCTTTCTTAGTAGCTCATCTTTTTTACATCTTTAGCTTAAAGCCCTTAGTAGCCAAGCCTATTATCAGTAAACGTTTACCACTTATTGGGCTCTATTGTATCTATGGCGTTGGCGTGTTTTTGGTCATATATGCTGGCTTAGGCGAGTTATTTATCCCTGTATTGGTTTATATGACCATACTGCTATTAATGGGGATCACCACCTTACTTTCACAAAAAGCTAATATTTGGCTAATTATCGGTGGGCTCAGTTTTATTCTTTCTGATTCATTAATCGGGCTTAATCAGTTTTATCATCAAATACCTTATGCCAGTGTTTGGATCATGATTAGCTATTACTTCGCTCAACTGGCATTAGTTAACGGCATGTTTACTCAGGATAATAATTTAGCGTAGTTGTGGTTAACTATCGCCTAACTTATCGACAATAAAGTCGATAAAGCATTTCACTTTAGCGGGCATATTTTTTCTGCTGGGATAAACCAAGTAAACACCAATGTTTATTGGCATAAAGTCTTCAAACAAGGGGACTAATTTCCCTGTTGCCACTTCTTCACGTAAATTAAATAATGGCATACGAATAATACCTTGTCCTGCTAAGCATAACGAAATCATCATTTCTGAGTTATTACATGATACTCGACTGGTTACATGTGTTTGCGTTACTTGGCCATTCTGGGAGCTGTACTGCCAAGTTTCGGGCGTTTTTAAGTTACGGTAACTGATCATGTGATGATCGACCAATTCATCGGGATGTTTAGGTCGACCATATTGTGTTAAATACTCAGGAGAAGCGAGTGTTAAGCTAGTTGAGTTCATAAAACGTCGGCTAATTAAGCTTGAGTCTTCAAGTTGCATAGCGGCTCTTATCACAATATCAAAGCCATCAGCAATCAAATCAACTTTATGATCGTTTAAGTCGATATCTAAGGTTACTTTCGGATACTTAGCCATAAATTCAGCGAGGATCGGCCGAATACGAGAAACACCTATACCAATAGGACAGCTTAACTTTAATCGACCTTGCGGTATTTGCTGGCGTCCAGAAAGGCTATTTTCAACGTGTAAAGCATCTTCAATGATCTGTTGGCATTGTTGATAATAGACTTCGCCTTCCGATGTTAAACTTAAAGTTCGGGTCGTGCGGTGTAGCAAGCGGACGCCTAAACGGGTTTCTAGCTTACTAACCTCCTTGCTGATATAAGACGTAGAGTGCTGCATTTTTTCAGCGGCATTGACAAAACTTTTGCTTTGCACAACTTGGACAAAAACAGCTATACCATCAAGTAAGTTACTTTGACTTTGTGAAGAAGAAAATAGTGTATTAGCTTTCATATGGAAATAATGTATCTGTAAGTAAGTTATTAATCTTATATAGGAAACAAATTACACTATCTTCACTGAAATACCTATTGTTACCTTTTCTTACCTTTGGAGTTTATATGAAAATTATCGCTTTTGCTGCCAGTAGTAGTCGTCAATCTATTAATAAACAGTTAGTGAGCTATGCCGCTAGTCTCGTTGAAAATGCACAAGTTGAAGTACTCGATATTAATGATTATGAAATGCCTTTATATAGCGCTGATAGAGAAGCTGAACTCGGTAAACCGCAGTTAGCACAAGACTTTCTTGATAAAATAGCCACTGCAGATGCTTTGGTCATAGGTTTTGCCGAGCATAATGGTTATTATACGGCCGCCTATAAAAACTTATTTGACTGGAGCTCTCGCACGCTACAAAAAGTCTATCAGCATAAACCTATGGTTTTATTAGCGACGTCACCAGGACCTGGTGGAGCTGCAACTGTTCTTGCCGCCGCTGTAGGATCGGCACCATTTTTTGATGGCGAGGTAAAAGCCCATTTATCTATTCCTAGTTTTTATGACAATTTTGATGCCGACAAAGGACAGTTAAAAAAGGGTGAGTTAGCTGAAAAGCTCGCTTCAGCTATGGCTATGCTCAGCCAATAATTTTGCTAATATCTGGTATTGTTCTTGATCAGGTATGCCAAAACGCAAAGCATTTTTTTCGTCGCACAAGCGCACGTAAAGTCCTTGGCTACAGAATTTTTGATAAAGTTCTGTAGCTTGGGGATGAAAGAGGGTTTTAAATAAACCACACCCAGTGATGGTTCTGCTCAGGTCATCGCTTTTATTTTGGTTAGGTAAAAAAGTTTTCGCTAATAACGCTTCTAACTTTATTGATAAGGCGATTAACTGCTGTTGTTGTGATACTTGCCAGACTTTATTCTTTAAGGCTTGCGCAGTAATAAATTGAGCCGGGCCATTAACTTCCCAAGGTGAAGATAACTGCTGTAGTTTATTTATCCAAGAAGGGTGTGCACTTACAAAGCCGATTCTGATCCCCGCTAAGCCAAAAAATTTACCAATTGAACGTAACACAAAAAGATGTTTATTAGCCGTTAAGTGGATCAGCGATTGACTCGGTGTTATGACATCCATAAAAGCTTCATCAACAATTAACCAACCTGACAATGATTCAAGCGTCGTTAACAGTGTGGTTAATGTTTGCTGTTGCTGTAATTCACCGGTTGGATTATTAGGGTTAATCACCACAACAATCGCGTAGCGAGATAGCGCTTCGCAAGTGGGTAACTGCTGATAATTTTTTATGGTAAAACCAGCATCATGCCATGCTCGTTCATGCTCTTTATAGCCCACTTCCGGTAACCATACCTCTATCCCGTTTGCTGGCTGATTGATATGATTAAGATAGAGTGCAGGTAAACGAGCAATAACCGCTTGGCTACCGCTCGTTACGCTAAGATTCTGTGTACCATAATAATTTTTAGCCGCAGATAGCATTGCTTGGTTTGGCTGTGGTAACTGTTGCCAGATATTTGTAGGAATAGTGGGGATCGGGTAATTAATTGGGCTAATACCTGTTGACAAGTCTAGCCATTTTTCGAAAGGAATTTGATAGTGTTGGGCAACTTCATTGAGCTGACCACCGTGTACTAACAGGGGCGAACTTTCATTAGCTTTATTGTCCATCACAAATTTACACTATAAAAGTAATGCAGGAATTGATAGCAAAAATAAGTAAAAATCAAAATAATAACCGCTTTATTGACCAGGTTTATACTACGAAAAATATCATTTTTAACAACGCTATTACCGCAACCTAATGGTATCGACGTTACTGCCTTGCCATGATAAGTCGCTGTTCCACCCAGCGTGAAGTTTAGAACGCTGGCGCCCGTCGCCATTACCCAACCGCCATTTAGGCTTTTATAATGCTGGCCTTGTCGATAACCATTATTTAGCGCACTGATCATTTTTGAGTAAGACAAATTTGTTTGGCAAGCATAAAGTAATGCGGTAATTTTTGCACTTGGCCAACCGAGTAAGTCGTCCATGCGGGCAGCACACCAACCAAAATTGATAAAACGTTGATTTTTATAGCCCCACATTGCATCTAATGTATTGGCGAGTCGATGTAAAATCACCAGTGGAATACCACCAATAATAAACCAAAAGAAACTAGCAACAGCGGCGTCATGACCATTTTCTAGGACAGACTCAACGGTTGCACGGGAAATTTCTTGTTCGGATAGGTCTGCTGTATTTCGGCTAACTAAATAACCACAAAAATATCGTGCGGTGGCTAAGTCATTTTTATTAAGGGGATTAAATATTTGTAAAGCATGTAATTGTAGACTTTTTAAACCGATAGCGAAATAAAGGACTAAGGCATCTAAGCACCAAAAAAATAGCTGGTTTTGGTGAAAGTAATAATAAAGAATAGGTAAAGGTAAACATAAGATAAGCCACGATAAAATCCCCAATAATCGAGGCAACAATATGGAGGTTGTTTTCGGTGTCGCATGCTGAAAGTTAAAGGTATGCTCTATTGCAGTACTTAACCAACCAAAGCCTACTAAAGGATGAAATCGTTTTACTTCGCCGAGCCAACGATCTAGCAGGTATGCCATCACCATGATCACAGAACTTGTCATCGCGGCATTATCACCGCTGAAGGTTTAGTGATGTCGTGTGTCGCTATAAGGGTAAATACTTTAGTTTTACACTGGTAGGCAAGCTGAAAAATGCAGCCATTATCAAAGGCTTTTTGTTGACTGTTAATTGCTTGTTTATCAGAAAAATTTTCAACAAACAAAGATAAAAAACAGCGTAATATATCGCCGTGACTAACCACAAGAATACTCTTAATCGCTATGTTGTTGGGCTTAGTGGTCGTTTTATCTTGTGGCGTTTTTTGATCATCACTAGTATTAGCAATCTCAATTAATGCTTGTTGAAAGCGAAGTGCGCAGTCAATACCCGATTCTCCACTCGGCGGTGCGGAGGCGTTTACTTGATGAAAAATAGCATGGAAGTTTTTTTCTAATTTAACTTCGTCAATAACTTTTCCTTGCCAGAGGCCAAAATCTCGCTCGATTAAGGCCGGCGCAAAGTTAAGTGGACAATCTACTGTCACCTGACAAATTTCAGCGGTACTTTTTGCTCTTGGTAATGTTGAGCTTACAATAAGGTCTATCTTGTGATCAACTAGTTGCCTAGCAATTCCATCAGCTTGTCGATAGCCTTTATCGGTTAAAGGGCTATCTAACTGTCCTTGAAACTTCCCTATTTTATTCCACTGTGTTTCGCCGTGGCGCGTAAGATAAAAATTAATAACCGTCATTTATGCTAATACTTACTGATGCATTGATAATAATACAAAATATTTTAGCATAGCTTGATGACGGAATTAGAGAACTTATTGATTAAAAGAAGCTAACTCTAAGGTCACTTGGTCAATGCCACTCTTTTGGATCCGTTGGCTTATTTCAGCTTCTTTACTACTGAGTAAAGAGATACCTTCGATGATCATATCGTAAGCTTTCCATTGACTTGTTTGTCTGTCTTGGCGCATTTGAAAAGTAATGTTAATTTCAGGCGCATTGGCATTACGAATAACTGAATTAACACCAACAATTCTAGCGCCATTTGTTGATTTATGAGATTCAAATGCAACGTCTTGTTGTTTATATTGTTTTAACGCTATTGCGTAAGTTCTTACTAAGTAACTGCGCATAGAAACAACAAATTTTTCACGCTGTTCTGGGGTCATCGTTCTCAAATTTCTACCTAAAACCTTGAATGCGGCGTATTTGTAATCTATTGATGGCATTAACTCTTCTTCAACAATATCACGCATCAGTTCAGGGAATTTTTTCAGTGACTCTTGATCTTTAGCAATACGAGAAAACAAACGTTCTCCTGTTTCAGCAATTACTGTGTATGGAGAGTTTTCAATGCTGTAGGCATTGCTGGAAAAGCTTGCCAATGAAGTCATGAATAAGAGAGTAAATATTGCCATTAAGTGTTTCATGTTTTTGTCCGTATTTGAGAGAGCGTATTAAGTGCTGAGTTCATTGTTAATTCATTAGGGGGTATTTTACATACCGACCATGCGGTATGTAAATACTTAATTGATATTTTTTATTACTATTTGCTATATCGGCTGTGAAAAGCCAAGGAGATAAGTGAAAAGAGTGGCGTTAATGACTTCTAAGATTTCTAATATAGTTGCACAGTTCTTTGATGACTTTTTCAAAGAGGTCTTTGTTTTTAGAACTTTTACTTAAACTAGAAGAACCATGAAAAGTTGAGACAATAAAATAGGCAACTTGGCTAAAATCAATGTCGTCACGAAGCTGGTTAGCGACACGTTGTAAGTTAATGGCGATAAGTTGATTGAGTTGTTGCTGCATGTTTAAAATACGTAAGCGAAAGCCTTCATCTACGCCAGACATCTCTTGGCAAAGGTTGTTTAAAGGACAACCACAAACAATTTCGTCGCAAGATGAGTTGGTATACATAGCGGTAAAAAAGTCGCACAAACCTTCAATAGGATCATCTACCTCTACTGCTGGCTGCCATAATTCTAAAAACATGGGGGTATAAATTTCTTCAAAAACAGCGTAGCCCAGCTCCATTTTATTTTTAAAATGATGATACAAGGCACCTTTTGAAACTTCACAGCGCACTAAAATACAAGATAAGCTTGTTGCGATGAAACCCTTTTTATGAATTTCATCTGCACTTATTTCTAGTATTTTTTGACGAGTTAGCTCTGCGTCTCTCATATTCACGACTTAATTAACTATTAATGATAATTCATTCTAACCGACCGGTGGGTAGGTTGTAAACCCAGCTTTTTTATTGGTGAAATATTTGAAGTTGAATAAGAATGTTTTGTGTCATTAAATCATTATTATTTTCACCATAACTATGACAACAAATTTCTTTAGTCTTATGCAAGTTGGTCGTGAAATATTTATTACACTATTAAGGTCCTTTGCTATGCTTGTAGATAATACTCTAGATCTTATCTATGACATTTTTCGTCATTTGAACTATTGAAATAATCACTCTAAGGAAACCAATGAAACATAATCTCATTACCTCAAGTATTAGTGCTTTGTTTCTTATCGCTACTGCTACAGCAACATCGAACGCTGCAGCCAATGATAAAGAAGTTGTCGCCAATGATTTTGTTGAAATATTTGAAAAATTGGGTGGGAAACATCCTGGCTATAGAAAAGCACATGCTAAAGGTTTGTGTGCATCGGGTACTTTTGTACCAACACCCAATCAACATTTTACTGGAGCTGCTTTGTTATCGAACGGCGAACTACCGGTATCTATTCGATTTTCCGTTGGCGGTTCAAATCCCAATAGTGATGAAAAAGCGGCTGGCACACGCGGCATGGGCATGCAAATAAAGTTACCTGATGGCTCTTTTCACACTTTTACTGGTAATAACTTTCCGGTGTTTGCCGGTAAAAATCCAGAAGTTTTTCATGGTTTTTTATCGACCTTACTTCCTGATGAAAATGGTAAAACTGATCCCGCTAAAACCATGGCATATATTCAACAACATCCGAGTGTTCAAGCTAATGCTATGTGGAATAAAACAGCTAAAACAGCCGCTTCATTTGCCAACACTGAGTTCTTTGGTTTGCACACTTTTTACTTTGACCAACCTAATCAACAGAAAACTAAATTTCGCTGGACCATTGAGCCTAATTTAGGGGTTAAAACATTAGAAAAAGCTGAGGCTGCTAAAATGCCTACTGAGTTTTTAGCGGATACCTTTGCGCAACAGCTTAAAAATGAAACGGTTAGTTTTAACATTATGGCAAGTTTAGGTGAAGCACAAGACAGTGATATTGACCCATCACAACAATGGCCAAGTGAGCGTCCTCAAGTAATGCTAGGCACAGTGACCGTTAATACCAGTGGCAGCGATGCATGTAAAAATACTAATTTTGATCCTAATATGATGTCTGCAGGCTTTACGCCAAGTGATGATCCGGTATTAAGAATGCGCTCACCAGCTTATGCTATATCTTTTGGCAAAAGGTTGAGTGGTCAATAAGTGACTCGCTAGTAGGTATAAATCAGCATTGCTTTTATGAAATGGGGGTCAGTAAAACTGACCCCCATGTGTCATTGATTTGACAATACATGGTTAGCAAAGGGCAGTTTTTTCTTGTTTTATGGTGAATGTTAACAAGTTTAATAATTAATCGCTTCTGGTAAAGTCTTTATGCAGAACAGCTTTATTTACTGTTTACTTCAAACATTATTTTTAGCCATCTTATGTCTTTAGGCCCAAGACCCGCTTTTTTGTGCAGAGATGGCGTTTGATAAACTTCCTTGTAAACATGACAAATAGCGACCTCAGTTAGTTCTCGCCATCTTTCTCCATCAAGTTCAGGAATACTGCCATCAGCTAAATTGGCGTCAGTTATCGGGTCATGCTGCAATTCTGTGGTACGTAGTGTCAACTCTAATTCTTGTAATATAGGATTAATAACCTGCAGTGTACTTGCATCGGCAAATTCTTTTGCAATATGTGCATCAGCTTCTTCTATAGATTTATTCAGCTGATGTTGGGAAAGTTTCTCTCCCGTAGGACGCAAGCCGTACTTGTTAATTATACCGCCAACACTGGGTAACAACGCTTTTGCCGCAATACCTACGCCCAATAATGGATTTACCACAGCGGCCAAACCACCCACTAATAGCATGCTATATGTGAGTTTTTTATCTAGCGCGTCAATTTGATCAGCCAAAGACTCAATACTGTTTGGATTACTTGCGCTTTTATTTCTTACCATTTCTTCTGCTGATTGGCGCATATAATCTTTAAGCATTTCTTCTGAATGTTGATTGGGAAAGTGAAAAACACGCCTTTTAGGCAGGTTGTTAATTTCTGGAACAGCATTCGGGAGACACCGCATGGTGTGTAAGGCAAATTTATATTCTGATAGTTGGAAAGGTATAACAAAATAGTGTTTTTCGTCATACTGGATATCGTTATATTTGTCTGACTTCTCTGCGGAAATAAAGACGGGTAAGCCATTCACTTTTTCTTTAACAATGGAATAATTAGCCGCTAACTCTTCTGTAGCTTTGTCTGCAACTGAGCGAACGACATTGAGTCCTTTTTTAAAAAAATTTTGCATAAGTTTTGCAATTCCCTAGGTATGTTGTCAGTAACACGATAATGTTTTTTACTATAAGAGTACTAATACCCAATATTTTAGCTTCAGCATAATAATTATTGGCGTTTTGCGCGACAGTAACATTTTTTATATTGGCAAGGTTTCAAAGGCTAGGGAAATTAAAAATATAAGTGTACGCCTTCCTGTTGGCTGTTACTGATTAGAATACGTTAATTATCTCCAGTTATCAATTTGGCTTAGGTCTGATTGAACCGCTAGAAAATAAGGACTTTCTTTAACTTTTTATCCTGAAAAGTTAACAGTAATTGCGCTTTATTGGGCAGATAAAAATCAAAAAGCAGTGCTAATTAGCACTGCTTTTGTTGTTAATGATAAACATCAAACATCAAACATCTCAAACCTTAAGGTGATGTTGAGGCAATATTTACCCGTTTATTGTGTGCCAGTATTAATAAGATAAGTGAGATAACACCGACCACAGCCCCGATTAATTTGCCATATTCACTGGGTAAATTTAAGCCTATTCCTGCCGTCATAATATAAGAGACACTAACACTAGTACCAACAATGGCAGGCAAACTGACAATCCAATGGAAAGTGCCACGGTCAAACAAAAATTTAGTGGCTAGCCATAATACGCTGGTAGAAAGTAGCATGTTTGAAAAAGCAAAATAACGCCATATTATTGAAAAATCTAATTTTGTCATAAAATAAGCAATAATCAAAATAGGCACGGCTAACAAGAGGCGGTTGCGTAAACTTTGTGGGATATTAAATGCATCCACTAAGGTTAGACGCAAGGACCGAAAAGCGGTATCTCCAGAAGTGATAGGGAATATCGCAACGGCTATAATAGCCATAATGCCACCGAGTGCGCCAAGGTAGCTGTTTGCTATATGGTTAACCACTAAGCCAGGACCGCCTTGGTTAAGCAATGCTTTAAGCTCTGAGTAACCTTCAGGAAATGCTGCTATGCCAGCTAAGGCCCAAACACAACCTACAATGCCTTCGCACATCATCGCGCCATAATAGACTGGGCGTACATATTTTTCATTGGTTAAACAACGCGCGATAATCGGTGCTTGTGTCGAATGGAAACCACTAATTGCGCCACAGGTAATTGTTATAAATAATAATGGCCAGACAGGGAGACCGTCAGCATTAGGTTCTAAAAAGTCATGACTGTAATGGTCTGAGTTAAAATACCCCAAAAAATCACCCGCGACAGGTAAGTGTGGCGCATTCATAAGTAATGATACCGCGATAAGCGAGGTCATCACTATCATGAGTAAACCAAAAAGGGGGTAGAGCTTGGTTATTATCTTATCTATGGGTAACAGTGTTGCCAGTAAATAGTAGCCTAAAATAACTAAAACCCAAAAGGTATTACCGGCTAAAAATGTGCCTTCAAAATAACTTAAATTACTTAATAATCCGGCAGGACTCATGATAAAGACAACACCAACAAAAAACAGTAGCATTGTGGTGAATATCAACATTATCCCTTTAAAGTAAACGTTGTAATAGTGGCCTGCAATTTCAGGCAAACTTTTACCATCTTCTTTAATACTCATGACCCCAGAAAAGTAATCATGTACTGCGCCACCTAAAATATTACCAAGTACAATCCAAATAAGTGCAACTGGTCCATAGAGGGCACCAAGGATAGGACCAAAAATAGGACCTACCCCAGCAATATTTAAAAACTGAATAAGAAAGGCTTTAACCGGGTGGATGGCAACGTAATCAACCCCTTCTTCAAAACGTACTTGAGGTGTTTTGATGGTTTCATCAATGCCCGCTTGTTTTTCAATGAAAGGGCTATAAAACTTATAACCCAATATTAATAGAGTGATACAGATAAAAAAGATAATCATGATTGTTTATTACTCCGTTCTAGTGAATAGATCTATTCAGGGGGAGCACAGATTTGTGCAAGCGAATATTTGCTAAGTATTACCTATATATACTGAGTGTCAAAGGAGAATTTATGTTTATTCCCCGCTTTATTTAGCGCTGGGCAATACTTTATGAACTCTGTTTGGTTATATTTTTTTGGCTTTACATCAAATTTACAAAGTCATACTCAGTATGAAGAATTATTTTGGCGATATATTGATTTTATATTAGGTGAGCAGCGTCGATAAAATGCATACATTCAATGCAACAGCCATTGACTTTAACGGGTATCAACTTTCCAACTAAAGCCGATAAGACACAGAAGTAATAGCGTAAAGCGACCTTACTATAGCTTATAAATTAGACATTGCAGTCGTCTACGCTAGCAGGCGACTGTATTATTTTAGGTGGTAACTTGATTATTGATCAAAGCTAAATAAAGTTACTCGCTGGCTGATGAGTTATTTAGTAAGGACTCGATACTTCAGTTTTTAATGCTTCTAATAAATCATGAATTTCAGCTTTTAATTCTTTGTCGACAATTTTATTACAGCTGATTTTTGCTTTTTCTAAGTTTTCAATCGCCTGTTCTTTTTCACCGAGTTCAACTTGTAGTGATGCAACGGAGAAGCCAATTGATGAACGAAAATCTTTTGAATTAATCTCTTCTGCTTTAAGTAATGCTTTCTCGTAAATTGAAATAGCTAAGGGTAAATCGTCGGTAAAGTCAGCCAGTGTTTCCCACTGAACAGGATGGTCTTTATCGGTATTTTCATTATCATCACAGAGTTGTTTTAATTCACTGTAGCAATTGTCAAAGTTGATTTGATTTCTTTCCTGAGCAGCAAGCATTAACTCTCCAGCCAAAGCAAATACGCGCTTGTAGATTTTTGTATTCATGGTTTTTAGTACTCTTAAGTTGTTTGAGGTCTAGGTGCTAGCGGTTGACTTACAAGGTTTATTCTTGATTTGTAGTTTTTGATGCTATCAAGCCTTATTGTGTCATTATTGAAACCTAAATGGGCTGTTTGATATTTTAACACCAGTTTTAACTTTAGACTAGTTTAGACCTGAAAATTGAAGAGTTATGACTCAGTAATAAACCTAATCACTTTTTAATGGAAGTCAGTCGATAACAACGTTTTGCTTGAACTCACTCAATGGCAATCTTGTGGCGGGTAATCAATTCTTGCTAAAGAACTAAACGCGAATTAATTCATCATTAATTCGCGTTACTATTATTTTATCGATTAAGCGTTAATTATGCACTTAATCCCAATCATCATAGTAATCTTGAGTGAACCTTCTCAGTTGTCGTTCTTCTTGCAGCTGTTCAATTTTTTTCTTGGCTAAATAGTTACGTTTGTTACTGTGTCTTGATTTTTTTACATCGCTAGGTGAGGTATGTAACTCAAATTCAGCAATGTTATTGTCACTATCGTTATCATTATCATCATCATTGTTATTATCATCTCCTTCGTTTGAAGATAGATCATAGTTAAAACTTATTTCATCAGAAGCTGATAACTCATAATTAGAATTGATATTCATTGTTATATCACCAAAGGATACTCAAGTAAAAACAGCATAATCTACGCTTTTTGCTAACAAGAAAAGTAAAATATTTTTACGTTAACGATAAATGATTTTTACTGAAAATATTTTGAATTTACTGTGCTAGTTCGCTATAAATTGTATCTGTTTTTCACGTTACTGGGGGCTCATAATAGCGGGGGCTTCTGGTTCATCTTTTCTCAGTAAATTTTTAATATCAATAATTCGTTCTTCATTCTCATTTTCTTTATGAAAGGCAATAAACAATTCACGTTTAAAAATAGGCAGGGTATTGATTTTAAATAACTTACCTTGCTCGATAAAAGGTTTCGCTAGCATGTCTGGTAGATAGGCACTCCCGCCACATTGCAGCATTAAATCAAGTGCAATACGCGCTGTACTCGTTCTAATTGCAGGAATTGATATGTCAGAAAATTCTTTAGCATGCCAGTGAGTAAAGCTAGTTCCCCAATCAATCATAATATAACGTTGTAAGTCTGCGGGGCTTGTTACTTTGTTATTAAAAGTCGTCACGGGAATTAAATTAAACATATGTAAAGATTCAATCTTTAGCTCTTCTACTTTTGGGGGATCAAATAGAATCGCAACATCTAAAGTGCGCTCAAGTAATTGTCTGGTTAATTGCTCTCGCGATAATATTTCAGCGATTAAACTGATTTGTGGTTCATTGCTATATATCTTTGAAATGGCATCATGTATATAAACATCCCAAGTATTAGGTGTGCCGGCAATATAAATGTGCGCAACTTTTTCAGTGCTTATGGCAATATCTTGTTTTGCCATTCGAAGGGTATTGATCATAAGCTCCGCGTAGGGGACAAGCTTTTCTCCTGCGGGTGTTAATTGAATATTGTTTCTGGTGCGCTGAAACAAGGTCACATTAAAGTATTTCTCTAACTGACGAACTCTAGTACTAACCGCCGCTTGGGTCAGATATAGGTTTTCTGCCGCTTTACCAAAGTGACGACAATCCTTAACTTCTAAGAAGGTTTTAATTAACTCAATATCCATACTGCAATCTCTTATCGATACGATAATTATTATTTGTTTTACAGCCTTGCTTGTTAGCCGCATAATCCGCTAAAACCTATACCCTGTCAATAGAGGCGCAAATGACTTTAATACATGGATTTATTGCTGCAACACAATTTTACGATGATGTACATTTTCCACGTGGTTTCAGAAAATCTGGAGATTTCAATATCGCCGAAGCAGAATTATTAACACAGGTAGGCAAACGTTTACTGATGTTAGAAAAAGCTATTTGTTCGCCAGAAAATGAAGTTGAAATACAGTTTGTAAACATGTGTGAATCACAACTTGAAGGTCAAACTAAAGTTGAGCTGTTGTGGAAAAAATACATAAAAATAACCAGGCATAAGTCGTTTCACTGTTTAAATGGCAGCATATTTACTCAAGCAGCAGCCAGTTAGTCGATAAAATAATTAATATGCAGTAGATTTAAGGATAAACTTACCGATAAGTTTATCCTCTTCTTAACAAATTCTCAGTTGAGACTTTTAAAATTATCCTATTTGTCCTCAGGTAATAACGTCGGCTTAGTTTTGCGCTGAAATGTTAGCCAATTTACCCAACCAAAAGCCATACACAGTACCCATATAAAATAATCAATCAGCAGTAGTTCGTTTCTTTCTATACCGACTTTGCGGATCAGTGTTGACCATTTTAAAAAACCATAGCCTTCTTTAAATTTAAATATTTTATCATCCTGCTTCGCCCATAAATAATTATACTCAAAGCAAAAGTCATGCAAAATAACCGGGATGAGTAATAACCCTGTTGGCGAGAAGAAAAGCCAGACTATTGCCGGGTACGAACTACCATCAAAAATAAAGCCTTTCGGAATTATAACGATTCTTTTGTTAGGTAAGGTATAATGCCAATCTTCGATAAGTTGCCATTGCCGCTTCTTAAAAAGTAATCGCCACAATTTGGAATAAAATGAAAACTTTTGCGTTTTTATAGCAAAAGGCTGTAACTTTGGCATTTTCATTAGTTTTCTAGTTTAATGATTAGAGAATAATGCGATTCTATAGTTAAATAACCCATAAAATAAAACGCAAAATTTTACTTAGTTTGATTCAAAAAATTTGTTGAAATCTTTATTAGGAAATTAAATGTCCCTAGAACTACTCCCTACTTATATTGAAAAAATCGAAGAACTATTAGCCAACGATCTTCAATTAAATGAATTAGCTGCTGAAATTGAAGATACGCTCATGCCAGAGCACGTAGCAATTCTTTTAGAAGCTTTTCCTATCAAACCTCGATTAAGTCTTTGGGCGTTGTTGAGCGCAGATTATCAACAAAATATTTTTCTAGAGATGAAAAATGAATCTCGGCAGATGTTATTAAATGCAATGGATGACGATGCTTGTTTTCCTTTATTTGATAAATTAGATGCCAACAGTTTAATAGAACTTACTGAAGATTTAAGCGATCGCTTCATTGAATATGCTGTCACAAAAATGACAGCTAAACAAAGAGAGTATTTAAAAAAGGCTCAAGATTATTCTGAAGATGAAGTAGGGCGCTGGCAAAGCTTTGACGAAAAAAGAATTTCGCAAAAATTGAAAGTCGCAGCAGCAAAGAAAGTGTGTGCAAAAAATTTATTACCATTAACTGAAGTTATTTATGTTGTTGATAATAATGCCCAATTACTTGGTGAGATCCCCATCAATAAACTATTGCTTTTAGATGGGGATACTCCCTTAGCCAGTGTAGAGTATCAAGATGTTCAAGTTTTAGAAGCCAGTAAAGATATAGATGAATCAATTGACGAAGTGATCCTTTCTGGAAAATCAGCATTACCTATCGTTGATGAAAATGGCCATCTAACCGGCCGTTTAGATTTGCACTCTGCTTATAGATACAAAGACCAGCATAAAGATAATCAATTAATGCAATCGGCTGGTTTGAGTGATGAAGAAGATTTATTTGCCAGTGTTTGGTTAAGTAGTAAAAACCGAGCGATTTGGCTGGGTATTAACCTAGTGACTGCATTTTTAGCTTCTTGGTTTATTGGTTTATTTGAAGCGACCTTACAACAAGTTGTTGCACTTGCCGTGCTTATGCCGGTGGTTGCATCGATGGGCGGTATTTCCGGTAGTCAAACGTTAACCTTGATTATACGTGGTTTAGCGTTAGGGCAAATTAGTGATGCTAATAGGCAGGCTATCGTTAAAAAAGAGCTTAAAGTTGGCGCAATTAATGGCATGTTATGGGCGACGGTCATCGGCATCATCACTTTTTACTGGTTTGAAAATCCAATGCTATCAGTCACCATTTGTATCGCTATTTTAGGTAATATTTTAGTTGCTTCGTTATCAGGGGTATGGATACCTTGGATATTAAATAAATTTAACATCGACCCAGCATTATCTGGAGCTGTTATTTTAACAACCGTAACAGATATATTTGGTTTTATAGCCTTTCTTGGCTGCGGTACCTTATTACTGCTTTAGAAAAATCAGCTTAATTAACGTTTTTATTGTTATTTTAGCGATAAAAATAGTGGCTATTCTCAGCGCTGAAAAGAATAATGTTGCTGCTTCTTGCAGACCAATTTAATTTTTTAAGCCGCTGGGAATTATTTTATTGTTAACAAATAATCGATTTAAATAATCTGTTTCGAATGTAACCTCTTGTTTTTAAAAGGCTTGTTATTTTTTTTATTCTCTCCCCGTCATGCTTTAATCTTCCAGTACTCACACTCATTATATCAAGGGTTAGCTATTTTCCTTGTTTAACAAAAAAAATTGATTAGTTAAACGAAAATATTTTGCTTTTCAATTCTCAAATAGTGGAACATTATCCATCCAGAATCTAATTATGATTTTTTTGAAGGCAAAAAATGAATATTGATACATACGAAAGTACTGGCATAGGTAGCAATTTGAATTTCAATCCTGGTATCTCCGGATTCGAAGTAACGAGTGGCTCTGCAAATAAAAAAGAAATTAGCAATATCGCCAAACAGAAATATCTGGTTAAAGAAAGATTAGATATTTTAAATGAAAAAAGGTTCCTTGACCGTCAACTTAATTCATTAAGTGACTATTGGGATATGTAAGTAATTTTAATGTAAAGAGAATATTTATGAAAAAAACAATTTTAGCTATCGCTTTATTAGCCCTAACTTCAAGCATAGCGCACAGTGAAGAAGCAGAACCTGCTTTAATGGATGCACCTAGTGACTACGTATCAAGCCTTTTAAGTCAATGTAAAGAATACGCTATTGAAGATGAAATAGCAGAAGCTGATATGAAAACTTATTTATTAAATTGTATCAATGACGAATTAAAAGAAGGCGATTACAAAACAATAAAGGTTTTACCTAAAGACGAGTAATCGTTTTGTATTACCAGCTTGTCTAAGTCACTCAAATTATTTAGACCACTTAATATAAGTGGTTTTTATAATTTGAGTTCACTTACTTCACTTCATCTATTCGTAAATAAACACAGCTATTCATTATTCTCAACAAACTTCCCCCTCATTTTTTGTTCTAAAACTCTGCCAGTATTGCCATTTTAAAAATCATATACAAAATAATCTGCCATTATTCATTTAAGCCATTTTACCCGGGAAAATCACAGTTTAGTCCAATGTTGTAGAGCCCATAAATTTGTCTAAACAAGTAATATTTGCTCAGTGTTTTATCTTAATAAATTTTAATCGTTATTTTTTCAACTATTGACGTAAAATATTCTATAATAACGACTTTATAATTATATAAATCGCCGTCTAATCACTTTATTTGATTAAACGTATCGAAATATAGCGCTTTATTATTTAATGAGCTAGCTATACACTCGATATTACTTATTACCTCACTCTTTAACCTTAAATAAAGGTGAGCACTACAGGACTTATTATGAAAGTTGCTATCTTATCTAGAAACAAAAATCTTTACTCTACGCGCCGTTTAAAAGAAGCCGGCGAAGCTATGGGCCATGAAGTTGATATTATCGATACATTACACTGTTATATGGATATCACGAGTACTCGTTCAGCTGTGCGTTACAAGGGTAAAGAATTGCCAAAGTATGATGCAATTATTCCTCGTATCGGCGCCTCTGTAACTTTTTACGGCACGGCTGTGGCAAGACAATTTGAAATGATGGGTACTTTCAACATTAATGAGTCCGTCGCTATCAGCCGCTCACGCGATAAATTGCGGTCATTACAGTTGCTATCGCGTAAAGGTTTGGGTTTACCGCGAACGGGTTTTGCAAACAAGCCTGATAATGCCAAAGATTTAATTAAAAATGTTGGCGGCGCGCCAGTGGTTATTAAGTTGCTCGAAGGCACGCAGGGCATAGGCGTAGTATTAGCCGATACCGCTAAATCGGCTGAAGCCATCATCGAAGCATTCATGGGCTTAAAAGCGAACATCTTAGTACAAGAATTTGTTAAAGAAGCCGGTGGTGCTGATATTCGCTGTTTAGTAATTGGCGGTAAAGTGGTTGCGGCGATGAAACGTCAAGGCGCTGAAGGTGAATTTCGTTCTAATTTACATCGCGGCGGCTCTGCTACTGTGGTTAAATTATCGAAAGAAGAGCGTGACACAGCAGTTAAAGCGGCAAAGGCGATGGGCTTGAACATGTGTGGCGTCGATTTACTGCGTTCACAAAATGGTCCTATGGTCATGGAAGTTAATTCATCTCCTGGCCTTGAAGGTATTGAAAAAGCGACGGGTAAAAATGTTGCCGGGATGGTGTTTGAGTTTTTAGAAAAAAATGCAAAACCTCATGATACTAAGACACGTGGCAAAGGATAATTAAAGAGAGTTTTATGGACATATTACGTATAGGTGAGTTCGAAATTTTACCTGGAGAGCAGCGCAAAATAGAGTTGCCGGTTGCTAAGTTATATACCGATGCAGACGTTTCTTTGCCCGTTCATATTATTCGCGCTAAAAAACCGGGGCCAACTATTTTTTTGAGTGCGGCAGTACATGGCGACGAATTAAATGGTATTGAAATTATTCGACGCTTGATCCACGAAAAGAAACTTAAAATAACGCGAGGCACGGTTATTGCTGTTCCTATGGTTAATGTTTATGGCGTAGTCAATCAAAGTCGCTATATGCCTGACCGTCGTGATCTAAATCGCTGTTTTCCCGGTTCTGCGAAAGGCTCTTTAGCGGGACGCGTTGCTTATATATTTCTCAATGAAATCGTTAAGCATTGTGATTACGGTATCGATTTACATACCGGGGCCATTCATCGTTCAAACCTGCCACAAATTAGGGCGGATATGTCTGATCCCGATACTAAAGCCTTGGCGGAAGTGTTTGGCGTACCGGTAGTGTTGAATTCTACTTTAGTTGACGGCTCGTTAAGAGAATCAGCCGTTAAAAACGAAACGAAAATACTCTTATATGAAGCGGGTGAAGCGCTGCGTTTTGATGAGTTTTCAATTCGAGCGGGCATGAAAGGTATCTTAAATGTATTACAGCATTTAGGTATGACAAGAAAAGTTGTCCGCACCAAGAAGAAAAAACGTATGCCGTTTATTGCTAATGGCAGCCAATGGGTACGCGCTAACGCTAGTGGTATTGTTCATAATATTGTAAATTTGGGCGATCAGATCACTAAAGGTCAAGTATTAGCCGAAATTGGTAGTCCATACGGTGCAATATTTGATTCGGTTAAAGCAACACGCTCAGGCATTTTAATTGGTAAGCAAAACATACCTTTAGTTCAAGAAGGTGAAGCCATGTTTCATGTCGCTTATTTCAGTGAAGATGATGAAGAAATTGCAGGTCATATTGAAAATGTGCAAGAGCAGCTTTTACCTGAAAATGACGACAGTTAGAGAAGCGTATGAAAAAAGCGAATAAAGTTGTTATCGGGCGTTTAGAGTCAATAGCTTTGCCAGACTTAGCTATTGATGACTTACAAGTACGAGTTGATACCGGCGCAAAAACGTCGTCGTTACATGTTGATAATATTAAAAAATTAATTATTGATGGCGTACATAGTGTGACGTTTGATCTACACCCTGATATGCATAATGTGGATGTCATGCAGAAATGTACGGCGCCCATTAGCGATATGCGTAAAGTTAAATCGTCAAATGGCACTACAGAGCAACGCTACGTTATAGAAACACCCATCGTACTTGGCGAAGACAGGTGGTCAATTGAAATAACTTTAACAGATCGCTCTGATATGAGTTATTTAATGCTGTTAGGAAGAGAAGCACTGGGTAAACGCTTTCTTGTTGACCCATCAAAAGTCTTTTTAGGATCAAAATAAAAAGTCGTTAAATTAAGGGATTTTATGAACTTTACACAAATAAAAGAAATCTTATCTACTAAGGTTATTACTATTGCTGATCAACCAGTAACATTGGGTGGGTTACTGTTAATTCCGCTAATTATTTACCTTGGGTTGTTACTCACTAAGTGGGGCGTAAGGTTTATAACCAAGCGTTTAACGACCAAAAAAACTGATCCAAATATTATACACTTATTACAGCGTGTTTTTTATGTGATTGCGATAGTTATATTGTTGATCACCACCTTAGATTTGATTAATGTGCCGATCACCGCTTTTGCCTTTTTATCGGGTGCAATCGCGATTGGTTTTGGTTTTGGCGCGCAAAACATTATTAACAACTTTATCAGTGGTTGGATTTTAATGTGGGAACGACCTATTAAAATTGGTGACTTTTTAGAAGTTGAAAATGCCAAAGGTGTCGTAGAAGAAATTAACACCCGTTCAACCCGTATTAGACGTGTTGATGGTGTTCATCTGCTTATTCCTAACAGTAAACTACTTGAAAATACGGTAGTGAATTGGACGCTTCGAGACAGTTTAGTGAGAACAAGTGTTTCTGTTGGAGTTGCTTATGGTACTCGGGCTAGAAAAGTAGCGGATCTTATTTTAGAAGCGACACTGGCACAAAAAGAAGTATTGACCACGCCAATGCCCGTCGTTGTTTTTGAAGACTTTGGTGATAATTCATTAGTGTTTTATGTAAATTTTTGGATAAACTCAACTGGAGAAACGGCTTTAAGAGTGACTAGAAGTAATATTCGATTTCGATTAGAGGAATTGTTTGAAGAGAATAATATTGTTGTTGCTTTTCCGCAACGCGATGTGCACCTCGATGGCACGCTTACTTTATTGAATAGCGATAAGAAATAATTTTATTTATCAAAATGTTAGCGTCTAAAAATTCACTCAGTCAAGAAATTAATCGTGATTGAGTGACTTGATAATTAGTGATATTACATTAGTTTGATAAAGTTGACGAAACCATTTTTTGCTTAAACCACAATGTCATAAAATCAGCAGTTAACTTCTGCTCTATTTCTAATGCTATCTCTGTTGGGCAAAATATAGTAAAAAATATTTGCGTATCTCCAACCTCAGAAGTTGCTACTTGAATATGTGGCTCAGGGCCTGTGATGTTGACCTCTAAACGGTTTTCAATCAGTTGGTTATAGCGGATTGCAACTTCTTTAAAGTCACTACAATATAAACTTGCTCTAGTATACAACTCATCAATAAACTCGAAGGGATTAACACTGTCATCTCTGACAATGGTAAAATGATGCATTGCATATCGTTTTAAAAAGTTAAGGTTTTTAATAACCGAAGTAATTAGCTGGCTATTGGGTAGGTATAGCGTTTTACCGGTGTATTGATAATCATCTACATTTACCTCTAACAGTGTTAGTTTTGCCCAGTCTGTTGAATGCACTTCGCCGTAATGATTGCCAACTTGTACCCAGTCACCAATACGAAATGGTCGACTTGACAGGATATAAACAAAACCAATAAAACATTGAATAAACTCTCTGGTTGCTAAGACAATTGCTACAATAAAAGCAGCAATCGAAAAAGCAAATTTTTGAATTTCTTCAGACCAAATATTAAAAACCATCACGATTATTAATACCGTAAATATATTATTGACTACATTGATTTGTAATCTTTTATCTTGTTTTGATTTTCGTTTTATTCTTCTTACAATGAGATATTTAATCATATAAAAAATAGAAATAAACAATAGCGCAATAACAAATTTATTATTAGCGAGTACTGCTGAAAGTGCTTTGAAATTATTCGTATGATTAAGCCATTCCATTAGAACGATTGTACCTACCTTGATTTTTATAAAGAAGTGAGGCTTCTTTGATTAATACTTTTTAGATGTAACAGTGTACCTTCGACACCTAACTTACTGAAACTTGAATTTATTTCTTTTTGCTTTGCATCTAATAAACTAATGCCTTCAATGATGATATCAAAGAACTGCCAAGTGCCTTCTTTTGATATCAGTAACTTTACTACCGCTTTGTTGACTTTACTTTCACCGGTAATCGTTATGTTGACCATCGACATTTTACCACTTTTTGATAATGACCCTGTACCGATGGTCATTGACTCACCACTATATTTACTTAATAAGTTGGTATAAGTATTTATTAATTGATTTGATAACTCAGTCACAAACTCAGTCCTAAGTTCGGCAGATAGTTTGGGCAAATTTTGATTAATAACTTTATAACTAAAATATTGAATATCTACCTCAGGCAGAAGGTATTGGGTTAATACACTTCTGATATTGCTTTTAGTGAATTGATTGTTACTTTTTAAAATTAATAAAGCCGATTCTATTTGACCAAAAACTGCCTTAGTCTTCATCTCTGGGGTATCTGTTTTCGCTACCGCTAAATAGGAAATACAAAGACTTAGCAACAAAAAAATGACAAGATATATATTTACGTTTTTTTTGTATGATTTTTTCATTTTTATTGTGGTTAGTTATATAATAATTATGCGGATTATAGACTTACGAGAGAAACAATCAAGCGTAATAAATGACAACCTTTAATCAAAATAAGTAATTAAACTTAGAATTTTAAATAATATAATCTCATTGTAGGAAAGTTATGGTGAACATTGAACATTGAATATGAGGCAGTGGCGGTTTTGTCGACCAATAAGATGGGCATTCATTAAGTAATATTATTAAAAAAGTAACAATAATTCATCATTGCTCTGGGCTATTAAAATAGAGACTGTTTACTCAGAGGCATTCACTGTATAATAATTTTTTAAGCAGGCTAGTTATACTGACTTGCTTCTCCTGTAAAATGATAGCCTATTGGCATTATCAGATAATATTATAAGAGCTAAATAATTTAATGAAACCATATTCAGATATTGCCGAATTAATAGAAATGTTAGGATCGGAAATAACATTACTTACCAATACTATTGCTACTTTAAAGCAAGAACCACAAAGTTTTAATGAACAAATTATTTTTAAGTATATTGATACGGGTAGTACAGGTAAAACAAAAGATTTTGTAAGATCATTAGGCGTAAAAGCTGAACGTGGCTCATTCTTTTCATCCGGTGATGTGAGTAAACTAATAAAAGATGGTGCTGAAGATGTTTCACCTGAATTACTTGATATAGCTCGAAAAGTAGTCAATATGAAAAAGAAAGGTGGCGCGCACCGTTAATTATAAATACAGTCTATAATGTTAAATATAGTTTGTATTAATAAGATTCAAATCCTGACTTGTAATGGTGATAGCAAGTTAGGTTTATATTTTTCACCAATGATAAAGAGAGTGTTATGAGTAAAGGTATAGTTAAGTGGTTTAATGCGGATAAAGGTTTCGGATTTATTACTCCAGAAGACGGCAGTAAAGATTTGTTTGTTCATCATTCAGAAATCCAATCTGGCGGTGAATACGCTACATTGGCTGACGGCCAAGCTGTTGAGTTTGAAGTTGGACAAGGACAAAAAGGTCCATGTGCAAATAAAGTTGTTGCTATCTAAGCAATAATATATAACAAATGGGTAAGATGGGAGGGCTATGTTCACCCACTTACCTATGCGTTATAGATATTTTTCTATGCGTTATCCCCATGTAAAATGATACATCTACCCAGCCTTCTTTGATCTTTGCCACTACCAAGGGTTAAGTCATCCAGCCTCTATATTTAGTACTTAAAACTCCTATATTAATAATAAGCGCCCTTAGGTGATTTTCCAGTATAACTTTGTGATATAACATCTGAGCATTTAAGTGAAAATAGCTTGAAATTTAACCTGTCTCTCAAACAATTAAGAGCAAAATAACAATGAATATAGACATACTATCAGCCTTAACTATTTTTGCCTTTGTGTCTTCAATAACACCAGGGCCAAATAACTTGATGTTAATGAATTCTGGTGCAAATTATGGTTTCAAAAAAACAACCCCTCACTTATTAGGAGTTGGCATTGGATTTACACTGATGATTGCTTTAGTTGGGCTAGGTGTTATTCAATTATTTGATCGTTTCCCGGTGAGTTATCAAATACTAAAAGTGGTCAGCATTGTTTATTTACTCTACTTAGCATTCAAAATAGCTAGCTCTACCAGTCATGTCGAACAACAAACGTCAAATCATAAACCTTTTAGCTTTATTCAAGCTGTTTTATTTCAATGGGTTAACCCTAAAGCTTGGACAATGGCGCTAACGTCAATAAGCCTTTATGCTCCATCTAAGAGTTTTACCTCGGTGTTGTTAGTGGCGATTGTCTTTGGGCTAATCAATTTACCCTGCATCAGTTCTTGGGTTGTTTTAGGGCAGAAAATACAAGTGTTGTTAACTAACCAAAAACGCTTGAGAGTTTTTAATATTACCATGGCACTTTTATTGGTTATTTCATTGTATCCTGCGTTATAAAAACAGGAGGAGTAAGGAAGATCCGTTACTCCTTTTTTTTAGGATAAAGTGAAGCCACTGTTACTGATGAGTTTGCTAAAAAACAGTCTACTGTAGATTATATATAGTGTGTTAAGCGAGTTTAGCAAGCTTACCTAACGGAGAATCTAGCGAGTCTGGGGGAATAGTAAACCACTGTGGGCCTTTATCGGTCATGTAAATACAGTCTTCAAGTCTTACACCAAATTCGCCAGGTATATAAATGCCAGGCTCATTAGAAAAACACATACCAGCTGTTAACTTTTCTTGTTCACCATGAACAAAATTAACGCTTTCATGACCTTCCATACCTATGCCATGACCAGTTCTGTGCGACAAACCTGGTAATTTATAATCAGGACCGAATCCTTGTGCTTGATAGTATTTTCGTACCGCATCGTCAACAGTACCCGCAGCATTACCTATTTGCGCTTGCTCAAAGGCTATTTTTTGGCCGGTACGTACCGTTTGCCAAACATCACGTTGACGCTTTGTTGGCTCACCCATCACAAAGGTTCGGCTAATGTCTGACTGATAACCATGGACATTACAGCCACAGTCCATTAATACAATAGAACCTTCTTTAATTAGATGCTTCTTTTTACTGCCATGAGGGAAAGCACTTGCTTGATCTATTAAGGCCATATTCCACGCGCCTTTTCCCCCTAACGTAGCTTGTGCATTACTCATCAAGCTTTTAACCTGTGCAGAAGTCATACCCACTTCTAACTTTGAATATACCTCGCTATAGGCTAATAGTGTTACCTCATTAGCTTTATGCATCAGTTGCAATTCATGGTGACTTTTAATAATGCGACAACCACGCGTAACGGGTTCTGCGCTGACATGTTGAAGAGTTGATAATAAACTCATTACACCGTGTTGAACAAAATAACGTACCGAGTTTTCAAAACCAATCGTCCCTTTGGTAAGGCTAATACCTCGGTCTGCTAGTATTTGTTTGATACGCTCGAACGGGCTTTCATGCTCTTGCCAAACACGAATGTCGCCATCAATAGCTAAACTTTCTTGAATACTAGGCTCTTCAAAAAAGGGACAAACTACCGCCACTTTACCTTGTTGAGGGATCACTAAAGCTGTTAAGCGTTCGCTGCGCCACCATTGAATACCAGAGAAATAATCCATGGCGGCACCGGGCTCAATAATAAGCGCAGAAATATTCATTTGCTGCATTAATTGCTGAGCTTTTACTATCCGAGCTTCACGCTCTGCAGAAGTAATGCCAGCAACATCTTTGGTGATGTCTTTTAGTACTTGGCTATTTGACTGACTTTCTTTCGTTGATGAGGCAAATGCTGAAGCTGATACGGATAACGCAGCAATGCTTGCACCACCCGCTTTTAAAAAAGATCTTTTATTCATGTTCATAACTATCTTCCTGAAATTTTATGGTGATCACGCTAACGGTTTTTGACTTACTCAACAAGGAATAGGCGCTAAAGTGTGCTTTATATCAGCTAGACTTAACGGAGAAATACTTTTACGCGCTAAATTACTTTTCTTTTGCTGATAGCTCATTGCGCTGTTGCGCTAAAACCTGCAACTGTTTTGATTGCTGATGAAGACTACAACGTACTAATATTTCACGGTCTTCTTCTCTAATATGATGATAAATAACTTTGTAGCTAGTGAGTTCATCGCTTGTAGTTGTTGCTGAAATTATTTCCCCACAACAGTAAATTGCACAATTATCATCAAGGAGAAATATTTTCAAGGTAATAAATTGGCCGGTATCAAAAAGATTTTTACTGGTAAAAATAACGCCGCCACCACCAAAATGAGTGCCTTGGTAACGTTGCATTTCGTTGTCTTGCTCGCTCAAAATATAACTAACCAGTAAGTCTATTTTTTTAGCTTGATGATGTAAATAATCAACTAATTGTCCCGCAACGCTACCAAGGGTTTGCAGTGGGCGCAATGCAGCTTGGTCAAGGGTGACTATTTCAGAGGCCATTTTAAACGGCATCGGCATGGTGTTCATAAAACATTGATAACTTGGCGCTGTATCGGTTTCAATGATAGTTGCATTGACATTGAAAGGATAACTAATAGAAAAAAACTGGTCAAACTGAGCGGTTTTATTGTTATTGTCTTCAGACATGCCTAACCCTTATTATAATTTTTGTTGGTGAATAAAAACCTTGACGACACATTCACACATTTCATCAATATGGCTGGTATCAAGGTAAATTCCATCAATTAGTAAACGCACAATACCGTGCAATGTACCCCAAGTTACCTGTGCTAAACGTAAGCTATTTTCGTCTTCAATCAATAAGCCTTGTTGCTGCCAAGTTTTGGTCATTTCTAGTTGGTAATTAAAACTAGGATAAGCGATATCACGCAAAGCTTGATCGCTATTGTTTTTTTTCCAAATTGTTTTACCAAACATTAATTCGTAAATTGAAGCATTTTCGGTAGCAAATGTTATGTACTGATGAACAAACTGACGAAATTTTTCTTCTCCTGAAAGCTCTTTATCGTCAAATATAGCATTAGAAATACTTGTCCATTGAATAAACCCCAGTGCAGCTATCGCACAAAGTAAATCATTTTTATTTTTGAAGTGGTGATAGGTTGCTGTACGAGAAACACCAATACGCTCAGCAAGTTTACGTAATGACAGTCCTTCAATTCCTGCCTCTTCAATCATCTCGGCGCCCGTTTCAACGAGAGAACTGCGTAAGTCGCCATGGTGATATGCTGTCTTTTTGTTAACTGGTTTCATTAGCGTACTTTATTACAACGTTTTACGAGAAGGTAAGGCAACATTTGAAAAAACAAGGCCAGCGACAAGCGACATAAAAATTAGGAAGGCTTCAGAACCAATATTATTAGTATTTAACATATTCACTCCGGATACCGCACTGTTTAAGCCGATATAAACTTTACTTCCAGGCACCAGCACGACTAAACCTAATAGCTTAACAATGCTTGAAGGTAATCTCATAATGCGTGAGAATAAATTAGCATACATACCTAAAACAAAGGCACCAACGAAAGCGCCAAGTGCAGGGCCTAAGTAAGCGGCACCAATAATGCTAGCACCAAATGCAACATAGCCAGAAATAATTCCCCATGGAGCGTCTTTTTTACGGACGCGAAATAATATAACTAAGCTTATAGATAAAGTGGTTACTGCCGCCCATGCTGTCCAAACAGGCATGCTGGCGGGGGTAACATATAACACTTCGCCCCAAAATAACTTTCCTAATGCCATGCCTAATACCGCGCCAAAATAAAGCTTAAATAGCATCATTACCGCGTCCATAATACGCGCAGTACCCGACATCAGATGTCGAGCGGCCAATTCAGCTAAGCCTAGCGTTAATGCTAAGCCGGGGATAAAAGCAATGATGGCTGAAAGAATAACCAAGGGCATATTAATACTTGGGTCAATTAGCGTAATGGCCGAGGCTAGTAGGGCGGTGGTAATAGCTGCAATCGGTTCTAATGTTTCGGTAACTCGGCGTGAGTATTCGGCCCAAAAGGTAAATAAGCAAACAACAAAGCCTAATAATACCGACCAAAATACATCATTCCAGCTGGTGTGCATTAGCATCGAAAAAGCACCACTTGAAGCACCAAACGCTAAAAAGGTAAGAAAACGACCGTAAGGGTTGGGTTTATTAGCGATATCATCAAGTCGTTCAATGGCCTCAGATAACGTGCGTTGACCCGAACTTAATTCATCAACTAGTTCATCTGTTCGTGCCAGTGAACCTAAATCAAGATCACCTGGCTTTACTCGAATAACATGATTATATTGTTGGTTCTCTTCATCTTCAGATAAGACAAAAGTCAGAGCCGTGGGTGTGATGATAAAACATGCTTTTAATTCGAGAAATGTCGAAACATCTTGAAGATGTGCTTCAAGACGATAAGCAGGCGTGCCAAACTTATGCAAAGCTTTGCCTAATCTTATAATAAAGCGTCGCTTCTCAGCAAAGTTATCAGGTGCAGTCATATTGTTGTTTACATATTTTTGCTTGTTATCTTGCTATGGTAATTGAATAATTAGCTAATGCAATGTGCAATTGGTTTAGAGATTAATAATAGGAGAAATAATGACTTTAATCATGATTTTATTAGCTGTTTTTGCCGGTATTGCCTTAATGGTTATTTTAGGTGAGCGTTTTGGCAAACCTATGGGTGAAGAAGAGCAAGCTAAGTATTCAAAAATCATTCCTATTTTGGTGTTTATTTTACTCATTGGTAGTTTAATTAAGATGTTTATTTAATTGATACCAATTTGCTTAACTTAGCTGATTTTTATCTAGCCTTTAATTGTAATTTATTACACTAGCGGTTTGATTTGTATTATCGATGATTTAAAATTATAGAATAATAATTCTTTAAAGGACTTTAATGTTAACTATCCCACAGATTAACTTAAAAAATAAAGTGTCAGCACAAGAGTGGCAAACACGCATCGATTTAGCGGCTTGTTATCGTCTTATCGCTATGCATGGCTGGGATGATTTGATTTACACTCATATCTCCGCACGCATACCTGATTCTGAGCATTTACTCATTAATGCTTTCGGTTTAGCTTTTGATGAAATTACCGCATCGAATCTGGTTAAAATAGATATAGCAGGTAATATTATTGACCCAGCATGTCCTTTTGAAATTAACCCTGCAGGTTTTACTATTCATAGCGCTGTCCATGAAGCTCGCCATGACGCGCAATGTGTCTTGCATTTACACACTAATGAAACCATTGCGGTGGCAAGTTTACAAGAAGGTTTGTTGCCGTTAAGTCAATACGCTATGTTCGCACTGGCTTCTCTTAGCTATCATGATTACGAAGGTTTAGCGGTAAATGCTGACGAAAAACTTCGCTTACAAAATAACTTGGGCTCGGCAAACTTTATGTTATTAAGAAACCATGGTGGTTTAACTTTAGGTGAAACCATTGGCGATGCTTTTATGCATATGTATGATTTAACACGTGCTTGTCAAGTGCAACTACAAGTAATGGCAACCGGTATGGCAACCATTTTAGTCGATCAAAGCATTGTTGATGGTATAAAAGCGCAAGCAAATATTGTTCATACGGGCAGTACCGGCGGTCAAAAGGCTTGGCCGGCGATGGTCAGGAAAGTCTATCGCGCTGATCCTAGCTTTGCGACCTAATAATAAAGTTGTCTTTACACCTCGTTATGCCGCTATTGAAATAAGTTCTCTGCGACAAACACTCACATATTTAGAGAAGATAAAATGAAAGTCACTCACGTAGAAATTTTTGATATTGAATGTCCAGATCGCGCCGGTTGGAACCCTGTTTTTATTCGTGTTCATACCGATGAAGGTATCTCGGGGGTTGGTGAAGCAGGTCTTGCTTACGATTGGGGGCATAGTGCTGCAGCGGCGATGATTAAAGAAATTACCGAAGCGGTTTTAATTGGTTTTGACCCTTTTAGAACCGAATTGTTATGGTCTCGAATGCTGCGCGAAAGTTTCTGGGGATTAGGTGGTGGGCCGGTGCTTTATTCTGCAATGAGTGCTATTGATACCGCACTTTGGGATATTAAAGGTAAGGCATTAGGTGTGCCTGTCTATCAACTGCTTGGCGGCAAAGTTAATGATAAATTACGTACCTACGCTAGCCAATTACAGTTTGATTGGGACGTTGAAGTTAAGAAGTTATTTTTACCAGAAGAATATGCTGAAGCTGCATTAAAAGCGGTAGCTGAAGGCTACGACGCGGTAAAAGTAGACCCTATTGTTTATAATGCCGATGGCACATCATCGTTCGATCGCACTAAATTATTTACCAAGCCGCAGATGCGTTTATTTGGAGACCGATTACGCGCTATTCGTGATGCCGTCGGTGAAGATGTTGATATTATTTTCGAATCACATTCATTAATGGGCGCTGCTTCTGCGATTCAAATGGGCGAAATTGTTGAAGAAGTTGGCTGTATGATGTACGAAGAGCCGGTTAATTATTTAAACGCGAAAGTGCATAAAAAAGTGGCTGAACGGGTTAATGTCCCCATTGCCGGTGGTGAACGTTTATATCATCGTTGGGATGTACGCCAGTATTTTGAAGATCAAAGTATTGATGTGCTTCAACCCGATGTGGGTTTATGTGGTGGTTTTACCGAGTCTAAAAAAGTCTGTGACTATGCTGATGTCTATGATATTCGTATTCAAGCCCATGTTTGTGGCGGCCCAGTAGCAACAGCAGCGTCTTTGCATTTAGAAACAGCAATTCCTAACTTTTTAATTCATGAGCATCATACTTATGCGACTAAGCATTGGAATCGTGAATTGTGTTTGCAAGACCCACAACCGATAAATGGCTTTTTCCAAGTGACAGAAGTACCAGGTTTAGGCATTGAATTAAATGACGAAGTCGTGAAACGCTCACCGCATGTTACGGTTAATTCATTAAAGTAATCAGCTTCAATATCTGAAGGTAAAAAGGATGGCTAATCGCCATCCTTTTTTATCACGCGTTAGATATAATCAACGGGTAGTGCGGTCGTATATTTAATTTCTTCCATGGCAAAGCTTGAGCTAATATCGGCAAAGCTGGCTTGGCCGATGAGTTTTTTATAAAAAGCATCGTAGGCTTTCATATCAGAAACAACGACACGTAGTAAATAGTCTACTTCGCCACTCATTCGATAAAACTCGGTAATTTCTGGAAACGCTTTTGAATTGATACTGAAATCATCAAGCCAATCAGAATTATGCTGGTTGGTTTTAATCATCACAAAAACGGTTAAGCCAACATTTAACTTTTCAGGATCGGCCAAGGCAACCCGCCCTTTTATAACACCATTTTTCTCCATAGTTTGAATACGTCGCCAGCATGGGGTTGTTGAAAGCCCCACTTGAGCGGCAACCTCACTGACTGGCTGCGTACAGTCATTTTGTAATATTTTAAGAATTTTTCTGTCGAAGTTATCCATTAATTCACCATGAAAGTGCGAAGTAATGAAATAGTATTTTATCCAAGGTCTTATGGGTAGATTTTTCTTCTTAATTTATAGCTTAAATAGGAATTTGATAGATGCGCAAGGCATTTTTATAACATAATAATTCAAGCTCAGTTGTTGATAATGGTTGGTTTTCGAAATGGGTTATCCAGTTTTTTTGATAACTACTTTTAAATAAACACAAAGGAAAATTACTGGCTAGCATGGTTTTATCTAAACCAAAGGTAGCTAAACAATGTTTGATCACATGCTGTTGCCACGAGGCACTATATTGACGATTAACCATTTCAAACCCCGAGCATTTAATGGCAACATTTTCATAACCACTTAGTGCTTGTATGCCACTTTGCCAATCTTGCCATTGTTTACTGTCAATATCTTCGGGTGGCCAACCTGCATGATTAATGACTAATTTTAGTGTCGGCAGTTCATTGATAATAGCTATTAATTGTTCGGTCGCTACCACATCAGTTAACGCCATTTGGCATTCAAAAATCAACTGCTGCTGGGCAAGTCGGGCTAAGTTTTCCTTAACGTGCGAATTTGATAAATATGCGCAGGCATTTTCATCTAGAATGTCACGAACACCGACTACGGACTCAAATTTATCAAGCTTATCTAGTATTTGTTGAAACTCGCTTGTTGGTAAAAGTAAATTAACGCCAGCAATAGCTCTAAAGGGTAGGGAACAGCTATCTTCTAACCAAGCAATTTCTCGCCAAGGCTGTTGATTATCAAATCCGGCTTCGATGTGAACAAAACCCGCAAGTTGCAGAGGAACAGATAAAGCTAAGTCCTTTTCTGTGAAACTTTGTCTAATGGTTTTTTTATCTGACCAGTAAGGTGGACTATCAGCTTTTAACCACTGATAGTGGCCTTGTTCAAGGTTAAATAAATGCAAGTGAGGATCAATTATTTTCATATTACCCTATGTTCATTAACGCCTGAACTGAAATGTATCAATGAAAACATCCTGCTGAATTTTCCTTCAGAGAAGTTGCCACTTAGTTGTTATTACCAATAAAAAAAAGGGTATCGCAATTTCTAGTATTCTCTTTGAACTGTCGTTAAACGCTAGCTGTTGTTATACCTACCAAGTGAATTATTGCGCAGTATAACCACCATCAATCACTTGTAAACTACCAGTGATAAACTTAGCTTTATCTGATGCTAAAAAATAAACTAATTCAGCGACTTCTTCGGGTTGACCTAAACGACCTAACGGCTGTAAAGCCGCTTCTTCAGCGTGAACCTCTGCTTTGTTAGCGCCAGAGCGTTGACAATAATTATCAATCGCTTGATGATACAAAGGGGTCTCTATTGTGCCGGGGCACACAGCATTGGCACGAATGTTAAAGCTAGCGTAATCAAGCGCGGTGGTTTTTGCTATCGAAGCGAGCGCGACTTTACTAATGTTATAGGCAAATGAATTTTGCTTGGCAATTAATGCTTGGTCAGATGCCATTAAGATAATAGCGCCATTTTTATTGGCTTTCATATGGGGGAGTACCGCTTTTATCGCGGCATACGCGCCCTTAACATTAATGTTAAGGACTTTATCTAAATCAGCGGCTGAGGTGTTCTCAATATTTCCTGAAAAGTGAATGCCAGCATTCGAGACTAAAACATCAATAGTCGCTGTTTTAGCTATATTACTGATAATACTTTGTACTTGCTCAACATTACTGATGTCACAGTTAATATCAGCACCGCGCAGTGTGGCAAGGTTGCTTGGTTGTAAGTCTAAATTAAAAACCTGATAGCCTTTATCCGTAAATAATTGCACTATGCTTAGACCAATACCTGAACTTCCACCGGTAACAATACATGTTTTTTTCATAACCTCTCCTGTTCTTTAGTGCTGCACTACTCGTTACTGTGTTTTGGCTGCAGCCATTTCAACTAAAGCGGCGGTGTACATTTTTAAATTTAAAACGAACTGTTTCATGGTAATAAATTCATGCTCAGAATGGCCGGTATAATTAGCATTTGGCATTGATGGCCCAAAGCTTACTGCATTTGGAAATAAGCGTGAATTTGTGCCGCCACCGATAGCAATAGGCTTAGCGTCCTTTATACCGGTAAAGTGTGAAAATACAGCCAGTAATGTGTCAATATGTGGTGCATCGTTTTGAATAAAAGGGTCACCAATATAATGTTCAAGCTCGGTAATGTCAGCCATATTTGTTAGTTTCCAAGTCGCGATGACGTGATTAATTTCTTCCGTTAGCTGTTGCGCTGATTTACCACGCGGACGACGAATATTAATATTCAATTCAATATTATTTTTCAATTGCTTAATAACAGTGGGTGAAACCGTCATAGGTCCCATAAAGTCATCACTGTAGGCTATATTACCAAACTTTTTCCCTTCTAAGCCTAAACCAATATTGTCATTAATAAAGTTAACTAATGTACCTGCACCATTGCTAGGCCAGCGAGTTTGCGATAATAAACCCGCTAAAAATGGAATGGCATTTAGGCCTTCTTCTGGCTTCGATGAATGAGCTGATTTTCCTAGTGCTGTAATCGTTAAGGTGCTTCCTTTTAATTCTAAATCAAAACTAACACCTTGGTATTCTCTTGCCTTATCCATCAGTTGTTGCAGTAAACTAAGGTCAGCATTTTCAATCACCGCTTTAGCATCTTCAGGTATTTGACTACCAAAAAAACCACCACTAAATTCACTGAGGTAAGCATCTAAACCGGTATATTTATTTTTATTAAAGGCTATTTTTATTGTCCCGTAGCCTTTTTCAGCGGTGACAACAGGGTATTCAGCGTCAATGGTAATATTGATTTGTGGCAATGTATGGGTCTTAATATAAGCTTCTAATGGACCCCAGTCTGATTCCTCTGCCATGTAAACATACAATTCAATACGCTTGTCGAGCGTTATATTTTTGTCTTTAATGGCTTTCATTGCAAAGAGCGCGGTTGATATTGGCCCTTTATCATCTTCGGTACCGCGAGCGATAAGTTTGCCGGGCTCTGAAGTTGTATCAAGTTCAAACGGAGATTTTTGCCATTTTTTGGGGTTTACTGGTTGTACGTCACCGTGGGTAATTATTCCTAAGCGCTCTGTGCTTTCGCCTAAGCCAATAACAACAACATAACCGTCGTCGGTATAATCAAAGCCTAAATCTTCAGCTTGTTTTTTTAACTCGGCTTTAAAAGCTATATGTTCAGGGTTGTCATTAGCCGAAACACCATCAATTGCTAAGGTATTGTATTTTACTAACTCGGCTAAGCTAGCAACCATAGATTTTTGATAGGTTTGCACGGCGTAATCGGCGGTTAACTTTGCTGTCGAGCTGACCTCTGCTGAAAATACCGGTAAAGTGATAAAGGTGAATAAGGCGAGTGAAGCTATTTTATTGAACACAGACTTTCCTTTTTTAATGGCGATAACTCATTTGTTATATTGTATCGATAAAGTGATTTACTAAACAGAGACAAACTTTAAAAAGTTTACCAGAAGTGTTTAATTATCTTTTAATCTCTTACTTAGAGCTAATTTTTGATATTAGTTCAACCTTGTTGTTTATTTATGTGGCATTGCAGAGCAGGTGTTTAAATATCTTGGTACTGGTATGCTATGGAAAAAATTAATGAAGAAAATAAGGAAGTAAAATGTCTGAGATAACGATACGTGAAGCAAGCATAGATGATGCCGAGCTTTTATTCACTTTTATTAAAGAACTCGCTATTTATGAAAAAGCTGAACATGAAGTGTACGCAACAGTTGAAACCATAAAAGACAGTATGTTTAGTACAAATACACAAGTACACGGCTTAATTTGTGAACTCGATGGTGTGGCTATTGGTATGGCGATTTATTTTTATAATTATTCAACGTGGTTAGCAAAGTCAGGTTTATACCTTGAAGATTTATACGTAACGCCAGAGCATAGAGGGAAAGGAGCGGGTTTAAAATTATTAAAAAACATGGCAAAAACCGCTATTGATAATGATTGTGCACGTTTTGAATGGAGCTGTTTAGATTGGAATAAGCCCTCACGTGACTTTTATCAAGCGATAGGTGCTGTGTCTCAAGATGAATGGGTAGGTTACCGTATGACGGGCAAAACCTTGGTTGATTTTGCCCAATCATAACGGATTAAATTATGCAGAGTTTGGAGTAATGTCTACTTACTCCAAACGCTAATGATTAAGACGAGTAATCTTGTAAATCATGAAGCTCTTGGCGTAATCGTTTTCTATCTTTATACGTTTCAATTTCTCGCCACTTTCTTTTTCGTGAGCGCGATTCTTTTTGATCCGTGAGTAAACCGTCGAAAAGGCTAAATATTTCATCATATTCATCAAAGTTATTATGTTCCATGAGTATCCCTTGTTGAGCTTTATTTAGTTAACGTGAGGCACTTTACAAGTTGAATATGACTTTTTTCTTACTAAATTGTGACAATTAAAATACCTTTAGCTTTATCGATGTTGAGCAAAAAAATAAAGCTTGGCTATACTTGTTTTTATAGTGTTTTTTTAAAGAGTTAGCGATGAAAAAAAGTAGTGATATAGAAATAATTTCTCAAGCAGAATTAGACAACCTATTACGTATTAATGAGTTTATAGAGCAAGTCGATGAGAATTCGTTAGTCAGTGAACTAAAACTCGCCATATTAGACTCGGGTAAATTAGAATTAACGCAATGGGAAAGCTTGCGGGATCATATTCGAGAAATAGAAGAGCTTATTCCTCATATCGACTTGATTATTAAACTCAAGAAAGAACGCCCATCTAGTTGATTTTAAAAACTTATCGTCAATTGATATTTAACAAGTAAGAAAGTGAATCAAAACCGACTATTGGTAAATAATCGGTTTTTTTAATTTTATCTTCAACCAGTATATCGATGAACTCTTATCGATAAACTATGGTAACCACCGCTAATGACTAGCGTTGTGCTTACAAAGTATATTGTGCGAGCTATAAATATGTTTTCAAAAAGTGTTGTTGTTTTATTTTTAATGGCTCTTGGTCTGCTCTTTATGATGCAAGAAATAGCGTTATGGGTGCTAGTGAGTTACTTGAGCTTAAGTTTACTAACATTTGTACTTTATGGCATCGACAAAAGAAATGCGATAAAAGAGCGATGGCGCATCTCAGAAAAAACACTACAGGTCTTTGCGCTACTTGGCGGATGGCCAGGAGCGCTATTAGCTCAACAAGCTTTTCGACATAAAACTCAAAAACGGCCTTTTATATTTGTGCTCTGGCTCGCTATTTTTATTAATGTTGTGGCTTTGGGGTATTCTCAGTATCCGGGGTTGTAAAAAGAGTAGCACAAGTAAGACTTGTGCTACTCTTTACGCTATTTAAGTTATAAATATCAATTGATTATAATGCTTTGAAACGAATCGCAGCACCGCCACTTGTCGCCAAGGGTAAGACTAATTGGTCGTTAGCGGTGACTTGCCTGTTTTCAATGATCATTTCATAGGGATTGTTAATCCACTCTGCGTTTTTACCATCGCGATAAATTTGTGCTTGATAGCGCTTATTCTTATCAAGAAAATTTAACGGCAATGTTAACGTGCGTGCTTGCTCATCGGTTAATGCGCCAACAAACCAATCATTACCCCCCCTTTCTTGACGAGCAAAAGCAACATATTCACCGACCTCACCAGCAATCGCTATACTCTCATGCCAATCGGTTGGTACATCTTTAATAAATTGAAATGCGGCTAAATTTGCTTGATAGTTTTTAGGTAAATCAGCCGCCATTTGAATAGGGCTATAAAGCACCACGTATAATGCTAATTGTTTTGCTAGCGTAGTTTGTGGGCGATTACTTTTATCACCCAAACCATTAAAACTCATATCGAAGATGCCTGGTGTAAAATCCATTGGTCCAGCTAACATGCGAGTAAAGGGTAAAATGGTGGTGTGCTCAGGCGGGTTTGGTGGTGTGCCCCAAGCATTAAATTCTTGGCCGCGAGCACCTTCTCTTGAAATCCAGTTAGGGTAGGTTCTGCGCAAACCGGTATCTTTAATCGGTTCGTGGGTGTTAATACTAATTTTGTGTTTCGCTGCTTCAGTAATACTGTGTAAATACTCACTCACCATGAACTGGCCGTCATGCCATTCTTTGTGAACTATGCCTTTTTCATCAATGCGTTTAATATCGCCACCGTCAGCAACATAACCTGTTTTTACTTGTCTTACGCCGTACTTTTCATAAAGTGCATAAGCATCACTCATTTGATTACGATAATTAGTCACATTACCTGAGGTTTCATGGTGGCCAATTAATTGAACCCCTTTCTTTTCACCGTAAGCTGATACGGCAGCAATATCAAAATCATCATAAGCTTTACTGAAATTAAACACGTCGCCGTTGAAAAACCAGTCGCCATCCCAGCCTAGGTTCCAGCCTTCAACCAAAACCCCAGAAAAACCATGTTCAGCGGCAAAGTCGATATAACGCATGGTTTCACTGGTGGTTGCACCGTGTTTGTCGCCACTGCCCCAGGTGTTGGCGTTAATGTGCATTCCCCACCAAATCCCCAAATATTTAGCCGGTTCAACCCAAGATACATCACCTAATTTATTCGGTTCATTAAGGTTTAATATCAGGTCAGAATTGAGTAAGCCAACCGCATCTTTACTGACTTGAATAGTACGCCATGGACTTTTGAAATTGGTTTTTGTTTTAACTAAAATGCCGTCTGACCAAGGTGTTAAATCGGCTTTTAAGACACCAGGACGCTTTTGGTTAATCGTCATAGCAGCATAATCAACTAATGCCGCTTCATGGATACTAAGGTGAATGCCCGAGTCTAGTTTAAAAGTAAAAGGTGTATGAGCGCGGTCAACCGAAGCTAGCTTGGTGGTATTATAAATGTATTCATAACGATTCCAGCCACGTGCTGGAATCCACCATGCGGTCGCTTTATCCGCGTCGTTTACAACAAATTCGGTGAATTCATTAATGATTTCAACGTGATCAATATCTTGTTGTTTTGGCACTTCGTAACGAAAACCAATGCCGTCATTAAACAAACGAAAACGTACCTTGAATTCTTTAGTGTTTTTTTTATTATTCTTCGAAAAAGTCACTAATAATTCATTGTGTTCATCAGTCACATTTTTACGTTCACCCCAAGGTAATTGCCATACTTCTTTGGCTGATTGGGTTTCACTCGATAAAATAGTAAAACCGTCACTAAAAGCGATAGTATCTTTGAATGCTAGGCCTAAGCGGGAGGGTTTTATAATGCTTTCACCTAAAAAGCTCATTTCGTAATTAGGTTTTCCTTGGTCACTAACACTGAGAATTATTTTTCCGTCGGGTGACGCTAACTTAAGGGTTTGTGCAAATAAACTGTGAGATGAAATCAGTAAAGTAAGGCTGAGTATAATTTTTTTCATGGATATTCCTGATGTTTTTTTATTACATCAAGCATAAAGGACTGACACCAATTTACAGCTAAGCTACATACGTATTCATAAGTTTATCGCTAATTAATTACCCATTAGTGTAGAAGCCAAATAAAGATCGAAACAAAAAAACCAAGCAAGCCGATTTATACCGTTGAGCAAAAATGGGCTTTTCTGAATAAAAAGAGAAAAAATGTGGCAGTAAGTTTTATTTATTAAAAAAGTACCCGAACCATTCCAAATAAAGTTGGAACCTGACGTCTAGCATAAGTGAACCTTAATAATTATTCGAAACACATCATAAAATAACTGTGTTAACGTGTTCTGCGAGCGTATTGCGGAATAAGAGCAGTCAAAATTTCAAACGTCAACTTTCAGATCTTAAAGCTAACATAAATTTTAATTCTATGGCTATAAGGGGCGTTTTCGCCATAGAACTAATACTATATTTCATCTGAATTTTAGAAAAGGTGAGTGACTGCAATGTAGATTTTACGACTTTCTGGTTTGATTACAACTTAGAAAGATACATTGGTTTCTCAAGTTTTAGCTGTGTGCAACTTAATCGAATCGGTTCTACTAGGCAACACTTTCAGCCGTTAGGTTTTTTAACCAAAGCTTCGTTCTCATTCTGAAAACAAACATAAATGCTTTAGTTATTTCTTCAGAGTAAGAGATAAGAACTACCCAATATAGTGGTAACTTAAAGTAAAATGCCGCCGCCAAAGTTAATGGAATGCTTAAAATCCACATGCCTGATATATCAATTAACATGCAATATTTGTTATCACCACCTGCGCGTAATATCCCCATAGACATAGTTAAGTTAAATACTTTCAAGCAAGTGCCAAAGGTGATCAATACAAAAACATCATGGGACAATGCCATTGTTTCTGGAGACAAATTGCTATAAGGCATAAAGACTAAAGACTCACATTGAAGTAAAATTAAGGCTAATAAAAAGGTAACAATTGGCGCACTAATGGCGTAATATTTTGCTAAAACCCATGCCGTTATAAATTCGTTTCTACCTAAGCGCTGCCCAACTAAAATAGCGCAAGCAGAAGCAAAACCAAAAAAGAATGAAACCAATAATCCTTCCATTGGCGCTAATAGACTCATTACAGCAAGTTCTTGTGTTCCAATACGTCCATATATCAGTTGATATACAAAAGTGCCTAATGACCACACGCCAAAACTTAGCATCATAGGCCAAACTAAGGTGAGTAATTTAGTCCACTCTTGTTTGTTATAAAAACTAACACAAAAGAACGTTGTTGGAAAAATACTGTGCTTAACCTTTGCTAAGTAGACCAGTATTAATAAAGCATGAAGTGCTCGCGCAATTAGTGTTGCTAGCGCAGCGCCAATAACACCCATTGGCTCTATACCTAAGCCACCTTTGATTAACCAATAGTTTAAAATAATATTGGTAATAATCGCTATGGTACTAATTAACATGGGGAAGACTACTTGCCCAAGACCCCTTAACGCGTTTTCAAATATCATCACAATGACAACAAAAATTAAGCTAGGCATGGTCAGCCAAAGGTAGTTTGTTCCTGCTTTTATAACGCTGGGATCTGTTGTGGCAATACCCATGATATTGTCAGAAAACAAGAAAGTAATGAGTAATATAGGCAGTAAAATCCCTGCTGCAATAACAAGCGTTTTAACAATGACTTGTCTAATCACACCAATTTGACCCGCGCCAAAGTGTTGCGCAGATAAAGTACCAACACCTGAAGCGAGTCCCGCTAAAATGATTAAAAAAACAAATTGAATTCGGTTACCCAGCCCAACAGAAGCAACGGCCGTATCGCCTAAATGCCCAACCATCATTATGTCACTCATGCCTAGCATGGTGACCAATATGCTTTGTAAAGAGATAGGCCAAGCTAATTTAATGCTTTGCTTTAATGATGAAGGTTCGATGTTACGCATTGGTTTTAGTCATTAGGGGTTACTATAATATTGCATAGAATTATAAAATATAGTGATAAAAAAAACATAAGTGAAATTGTCATGTATCATGTTTAAAACTATCATTTTGGTAATTCTATGTGGCAAGATATTTTAAATGTTCATCCTGATTGTATTGAGGATTTTATTAATTTTGATAAATTACCAGGGCAAGCTGATAGTTTCATAGCCATTGCGGGGTTGTCGTATTTACAAACTGAATATCAAATAGGCAAAACAGGTAAAGGAGAAGTTTGTTTAGGTAATGAAAACAGCAATAGGCGTGTTCATTACTTAATTTCTACTCATGCAGGAGAGGGAAAGATCAAGTTTGGTAACAACGAATATTTAGTTAAACCCGGTAGTGTGCTTTTACTGCCAGCAGGAACCCCTTTTTTGTATGAACTTTCGGGGAAGTACTGGGATATGTGTTGGCTATTACTGCATGACTGTTCTGAATATAAGTTTGTTCATAAACTTCAACCTTCCGTTTATTCCAGTGCGAATGCAGAGAAGCTTTATCAAACGATGTCACTTATTAGAGAATTCAAACACGGCGAGAGTATGTATCAATCAGATATTGTATTGCGCTTAGTCGAAGTTTTAATTTATCAAATTGCGCAAACACTGAACATGGGGCAGCAACTAACAAAGCAACAACAAAAATTTCACTCTCTAATACGTCGTGTAAATAAGCAATTGCAACTGCCGTGGACTGTTAAGCAATTAGCTACAGAAATGCATATGTCTGAGCCGCACTTCTTTCGTTTATGTAAGAAAGAAATGGGGATGACACCAATCAAACTATTAACTCACACTCGCCTAGAATACGCTTGCTACTTACTTCGTTATACACAATATAATCTTGATCAAATAGCTGACACCGTAGGCTATGGCGATAGTGCAAGCTTTGCTCACCGTTTTAAGAAAGACTATGGTTTAAGCCCTGGTCGCTGGCGTAAAGAACAGAAAAATACTTTTCAACATAATGCCATTGAAAATGATGAGCAAAGATAATATTTAGGTCTGAAATTACTATGCCACCCATGATAATTCTAGCAATAATAATGCTCTGAAAAAATTACTATGCCACCCATAATAATGCTACACAATGATAATGCTACACAATGATAATGCTCTGAAACACGCTATCCATTGGCCAACAACAATGCATGTATTTCATCTTGTAAGCCTTTGCATATCGATTTTTATAGATGTTGATTAAATGAGTGAATTTCAGGCAAGCTTTACTTCTCCCCCAAGGTAGCTGTATTTTTCTTGCTGTTTTTGAATGTAGCTATGTTTACGCGCTATTCAAACAAGCTTGGGCATTTGCTTTACCGTGTG
>NZ_JACGVM010000038.1:0-7602 GCF_014077195.1 Colwellia sp. BRX9-1 | reverse complement strand
AAAACGAAGATGCCCTACAACGAATCAAAATATTTAGAAGCATTAAACCGAAGAGGATCGCCACTGTTAAAATTTGCAATAAATAGCTAAATTTTACTAGTTGTCCACCTCAGGGCGTGTTGTTAGCCTTATGTTACCTACTTGTTACGTAGAAAAAAACTCCATTTTTGTCTTCTATTTAAGCTTGAATATTACATTAAAATATCTATAATCCTGCTGGCTAATAAGTTTAAGGAATGAACGATTTATAATTAACTCCATTAAACGCAGGTAAATATTACAATTATGACTGTCATGGCACACCCAAACTTACAAAATGTTAAGCGATATAGAGTTCAAGATAAGGTGTTTGGTATTCAAGAATACTTTTCTATTGCCAAGCATGGTGACAAAGCTAAAATTTTAGCAGAGAAAAGACAAAAAGAAATCTCTCAAAAAAGACTATATCGTCAAATACGTATGCAGTTAGATATAAATAAGATATTTCATCCTGATGGAACCGTTATTGGACTAAAACGAACATTAAAAAATAAAAGTGGTTCAATAAAGCAAATTTTACATATTCAAATTATCGTAAATGGCAAACAGAAAAAAACTGATATCACAATTGATAATAAAACCTTTGAACAAGCATATCTTAAGGCTCAAAATAAAATATTGGAGTTAAGAAAAATTGAGCAATCTCCTGAAATAACAGAAATATTCAAAAAAATAGCAGGATACTACAAATACAGCTAATGCCCCATCAAGAGGCTTTTAATTGTTGATTACAATGTTAACGCCACTTAACCAATGGTTTAAATGCCTGCTTGAATGCCTTGCTATGCATCAATTACCACCAATCAATGATTCAATAATACTAACAACTAGATCAGGATCTGCTATATGTAGATGATGTCTTTTTGATTCAGAAAAAATAATTTTAGTATCAGTCGATAAAGCTTTAAAACTGTTAATTGTATTAGCATATAAATCATTCATAGGCTTAGCAATACTGTCGGGAACAAAAGGTTCATCATATCTAGGTGTTTGGTTAATATAATCTTTACTTGTTTTTGAAAAAAGAACAATAAGAGGCTTACCTTCAAAAGTTTTGGAAGCTGTGATTAACTCATAACTTTTAAGGTGATCTACTTTTTCAGCCATGTTTTTAAACATAGGGTCTTTTACACCTAACTCAAATTCCATTATATCTTGCAAATCTTTATTTTCTGTTTCAAAGCCATCAGGCCATCTTGTAGCCATTGTATGAAAATACCCATAAATACCTGGGTCAATGAATACAGCACCTAAAACATCACTGGTATATAAATGATTGTAAGCTCGAATAATGTAGGATGCATAGGAACCACCAGCAAAATAATATGGAGGTTTAACATTGGCGACAGACAATAATTCATGTAACCAGTTTGCCGTATCAAAAACGGTAAAAGGTACAGGCCCTTTCTCACTTTTCCCCAACCCTAAACGATCGTATAAACAAATACTGAAAGTTTTATTTAGCCGCTTAACATTATTCATCCAAGCTCCATCCGAGCCTGCTCTGCTATAACCTTGCTCTAAAATAAGCTTAGGTTTATCGTTTTCATAACATTCTAAATAAAGTTTAAAACCACCAACATCATAAAGTCCTTTCTTTGTTGGTAATAGAGTTTCATCGTTGGCTGTACTGCTAAAGTTTACCAAGAGAAATATAAATGCTAAATATGATTTCATACACTGTCCTTGTATATATTTGATACCTAACGCCCTATTAAGAGCCAACTGTTATTTGTCTTGCTTTAACAGCTTGTGAGGCGTTTAAAAAAACCAACCCGTTGGATTATCAATAGCCTTTTCCTGGTCAAGCGCTTTCATGCCTTTAACCGAACGAATTATTAGCCAAACCATCCAAAACAGCAGCACAAACCAACCAATTAAGATCACAGATAAAACTGAACCTAAAAAGATAAAAAGAGCACCAATCCAAAAAGTTCTAATTTGGAATTGATAATGTGTTTTTAACCATTCAGGTGCTTCGTCCCTATTGATATAGGCCATTACAACGCCAATAATCCCGGTTATACCAAAGATTAAGCCGACCATATAAAGTATGTAAACTATTTTGGCAGACCCTTTCGTTGTACGGCTATTTTCCACTGTTACTTCACTCATCTATTTTTTCCTTTAATTGTGATGAATTTTAATTAATTTCTAAACATCAATAAAAGCCTAACGCCCTGCTTGAATGGCTTATACGCACGAACCTTTTGAAAAGCTTAAATTCATAATATTCTCTAATCGATCACTATCTCCATTCCTAATATCTATAGAAACATAGTTCCCAGCGTTTATATATTCTACAAGCTGTGCGTCGCTACAAACTTTATCTTTTATGTACTTACCAGAGTTTGTTTTTATTTTAGTTTTATCATTTGAATCAAGATTTTCACCTATACCACTTAATTCTAATGCTAAACCTACAGTATTTTTATACGATCATCATTTTCAGTAAAATATTGTTCAAACGATGTCTTTAATTCTTCCTGAGATGGTTGCATTAAATCATTGTATGCCATTCTGCCTATATTTAGAGCCAATAGAAAAAATAGTATTTTTTTGAGATGCTTCTTCCAAACCATATTAGATAACCCATTGCGTTTAACGGCCCATTAAGAGGCAAATGATCGTTGGCTAAAATAAGCGACGAAAGAGCAGATAGCCAACTGTTATTTTTCCTGCTTGTATAGCTTATATTACATTTCTACCGATGCGCCCCAACCTACTGTTTCGCATGAGTTTGATGGAATTAAGGGCATTAATTTAGCTCTAAATGAAGAAATTTCACTTAAATTCAACTTCATATAAGCGCTTAAAGATGAAGACCAAAGTTTCCTTTTTTCAGAATAGAATATGTAATCATCGTCAAAGCCAACAATTTTTGCTCTTGATATTATTTCAGCAACTTGTTGCTGACTTTTGCAGTCAACCATAAAACTTACCCAGTGTACTTTCTTAGCATTAGATCCTTTCTGAATGAGCAACTCAATTAAACTTTGATCAGCTTCAAGATAATTAAATGGTGAAGGTTCCGGATTTATCTGCTTTGTAGCACAGCCACAAATAGAAATAAGTACTAAAGTTAATAATGTTATTTTGCGCACAAACTTTCCTTGTAATATAACGCCCAATTAAGAGGTAAACAGTCACCTGTTTTTATCCGTTTGAAGTTATTGTTAAGCTTTTTGATTTATTGGCTCAACATCAAGAAATGGTGTTGAAGGTGTTAACCTAAAAAATACTACACGAACACCAATGTCTGAAGTTTTAATGGTAATATTTATTAAAGCATCACCGTTTTCGAAAGTGCCTTTGAACGAAAACTCGCCTGTTGTACCAGACGTGTGAGCATTGTAATTACCAATTTCAAAATCTGAAATACTTTTAATTTTTCCCATCGTTTTGAATTGGGCCAGTATTATTTTACTCTCTTGAGTATTGATTTGTTCAATAAATTCATTACTCAAACGAGCATATATGTCCTGTGTTTCCCAGCGCTCACTGAAATCAGCCATAAACTGTTGCACAAATGGCTCTTGTTCGTCCTTAAAGCTAGATGAACCTGCCGCTAAAAATATAATTAAGATTACAATCAGCGTAAATAGACCACCAAGCCACATCATTAACTTTTTTAGAAACTCCATACTATGATTTATCCTTAAATGTCTAACGCCCGTTAAGCGGTAAAAATATTGTTGGCTAAAATTGACAACGCAGAGATAACAGTCAACTGTAGTTTGAATGTCTTGTTAGCAAACAATTTAGTTAAAAAAAACAAGCTTTTACACTGTACTGATGGAAGTAATAAGCATAAATTACCGCATCACTTAGCCACAAAACTTAATAGTTAAACAATAACACAGAATGCTTAACAAATTATAAACAAAATAATTACAACAAAAAAGGAAGGAAGCAAACACTAATCCTTTGATGTTAAGGGACAAACACACCGATAATAGTTAAGAAATTGTGTTGCCTCCCCTGTAGCTTATAACGCCCATATTAAGCGGCAAATAATAGTTGACTATAGGTGAGCAACAAACAGCAGCCAACTGTTTTTGTCCGTGTGAACGTGTTGTTAGTTGCTGATCACACCAATAGTTGATACATAAATCAGAAAGATACCAAATATAAGAGAAACAACACCCGCAGGCCTGAATGTGCTTTTAAAATTATGAGCTGACCAAACAGCAAATTTACGATGCTTATCAGAACCCATAATTACAAGCCCAATACCAACAGCGATGAGTAAATAGCCAATACTAAGTATTAATTGAGGATACAGTGTAGATTGATTAAAAAGTACAAAGACAACCCCTGCAACTAACCGACTAATAACTTCGAACCAATGGAAATAACTTCTATTACTGAAACTTACGATCCCATCTGACCAATAATTTGGATTAACAATCATGACGATGCTTAGACAGATCATTATTAAACCAAACGCAGTGATGAAATACACAGAAATCTCCTAAGCAACTAACGCCCATATTAACGGGCAAATAATAGTTGGCTAAAATATGATGCGAAGCGGAACCAGCCAACTACAATTTTCCCGCTTAAATAGCTTGTTATATGTAAATTACCTAACTAGTCCTAATACTTCTTCGCCTTGAAACCCAACACTTAATTGATTACAGCTTTTTGCCGTTATTTGGACATCGACAAATGAACCTTCAGCTGCACTATACATTTTTGCATCCCAAGAAGATTTCGTTGAGTCTATCTTAAGACTTTTTAATACAACTAAACCAATGGACTCAGGGTTTAAGTTATGAGAATAAACTGAGATTTCACCTTTAGTTAAATCAATAAAAAGTTTTGCCGGTTTAGCTGAGTGATCCCAAATACCAGTAAAATTACATTCATCACTTTTCGCCTCAGGTGAAAATATTGAGACTATAAAGATTGAGCTTAAAACTATCAGTTTGAACATGACTATCCTATACATATAACACTCGCTTGAGCGCTTGTCAGAGAGCAGTTAACACCATTCACCTCTAACTATTTGATTTAAAAGCGCGTTTTAATGCCTTGGGAATTATTGAATCCCCCTTAACAATCCTACTATTATTAATTCCTCTAAACTTAGATATTACTGCTGAGTCTGCAGTATATGATTGTCCATTTATAGTGATGAAGCCATCAGTAAAGTACACTTTAAACAATTCATTCTGATTTGGAGACATTAACAACAATATGTCAGAACTTTCTAGGTTGACTGGATTTTTGGTTGTTGTAGCCGTTAATACTACGGTATCAATAAAATTTTTTATTAATTTAAAATTTTCCCATCTAGCATAAATAATTGCACTATCTTGCTTTTGATTTAGCCAATAAATAGATTCTACTTCTTGAATCGTACTTGTGTCATAAAATTCATCACTAGCAGCTAATACAACAGTAGGTATTATGCACAAACACAAACACAAAAATAAAAACTTAATCATTTCGCAACTCCTTGATAATTCGCAGAGACTATCTCTGCTCCCTAACGTCCCGCTAAGGGAAATTTAATTGTTGGTTATAACGTGAAGCGAGCAGAGCCTAACCAACTGTTAAAAAGACCTGCTTGAATGGCTTATAGTGACTTCAAACTGAATGCTTCATTAATTTTATTAACCAATTCTTTAGCTTGAGCTTCATTAAGTGAAATAGGTAAAGAAGAATAAGACAAAAAACCTTTAGATACTATGTTTAGACCAACACCAACGGAACCGTCTTCTAAGCCTAGCTTATGTACATTAACCTTAGTTTTTATTAAAGTTTTAGCTAACGCATCTACTTGACCTAATGCGCCAATTTCTTTGCCTTTAAATAGTTTAAAAAGTGCCATGCTCGTCCTTGTAAAATATAACGCCCAAATAACAGGCTAAAAATAGTGGGCTAAAATGGAGCCAAGAGAACGGCCTGCTGTTTTAGTCCTGTTGATTTTCTTATTAGGTACTTTTACCCAAACCAAGCGACTTAAGTATTAAAAGTGATAATAAACTAATAAGACTAGAACATATAAAGCCTGTAAGCGGAGCAAATGTTCTTCCCGTATCGGATATGACCTTACTCATCGCTAGCTCTTGAGATGCGGTAATTTCTAAACCATTAAACATACCGTCATTATTAAGATCGAACTTATTTAATTGAAATTCTAAGTAAACTTCATATCCAAAGACTGAATATATTATTAAGCCGTATGAAATGGCAAAAATATAAAGACTGATTTTCGATGGAAACGCTAATTTTTTTCTTGATAATTTAAGATAAACAAATATTACAATTGGCGCAAGATACAACAAAACAAAGAACATGTAGATTAGAACCATCCAGACACTCCAAACGCCACGTTAACCGACAAAAGATTGTTGGTTAATGTTGCGAAAGGAGTGAAATAGCCAACTTTTTTTGTCCTTGTTTAATTTCTTAGGCATTTTTACACCTATATTTTTGCTGCATATACTGAACGGATAACTTAGCTATTTTTTCGAGAACATCCAGTTTGATATCGGATAATTTATTAATATACAAACAAGATTTGCCCAGTTTATGTTTACCTAGTTCCTGTAATAAGTCTTCGATTTTGTCAAAACCAGGCATTATATAAACCACTAAGTTTTGTTTTCTAGGAGAGAACGAGATTACTGCGGAATCTCCTTCACGACCGCTATCGTATTTATAGTGATATTTACCGAAGCCAATTATGCTGCCACTTAAATAAGGCTTATACCCAGATACTCTTTCCAAAAAAGATAACAACGCAAATGAATCCGATTTTCTGGTCTCATTTTCAATGCACGATATAAAATTGTTGATTTCATCCATTTGACTGCTCCAAAATTATCGAAATGCCTTGCGGCCATATTAAGTGGCAAATAATAATTGGCTAAAATGTGAACGGAGTGAAACTGCCAACTGTAATTTTTCCGTTTGAAGTTCTGTTAGGTTTAAAGAAAGCCTGCAGAAAAAATACCTGCACCAAGCCCCAAAAACCCCATAGAAGCTCCACGAATAACCTTTAAAATTTTAGACATTTCATATATGTTTTTACCTTTGAGCAGTGAATCAACAATATGGTCTTGCCCAACCAAAGAAAAAAATATTGATAGAGCTAAAAAAGCTAATGAAACATAGATACCATTTCCAATTACAACAACGTTTAATTGTATAAGAATTATTATTGCACCAATGACAGCAGATGAAAGCCACGCATATTGTTTTAATAATTCAAAATGAAGCTCTGTTGTCAATGTTTCATTCTTCGCTTTATTTGTACCGACTGATTCGACTTCGATATTTTTTTCTACTATTACTTCTTCCATAATTTAAAAAGAACTCCAATGTATGGTTAAACCTATTGCCTACTTTTAGAGGCAAATAATATGTTGGCTAAAATAAGCGACGCAGGAGCAAAAGCCAACAATTATTTGTCCTGCTTTAACGACTTATAGTTGGACCAATCCATTTATCAATCGATTAGTTTACTATATTTGATAAGTGGAATATGCCTCTGTTGGTTACGAATATTGAACGGCAAACATCCAATGTTTCTAACAAGACGTTCGAACC
>NZ_JACGVM010000052.1:0-1816 GCF_014077195.1 Colwellia sp. BRX9-1 | reverse complement strand
ACTTCAAGATAAGGAGGTGATCCAACCCCAGGTTCCCCTAGGGTTACCTTGTTACGACTTCACCCCAGTCATGAAACACAAAGTGGTGACCGTCCTCCCGAAGGTTAAACTAGCCACTTCTTTTGCATCCCACTCCCATGGTGTGACGGGCGGTGTGTACAAGGCCCGGGAACGTATTCACCGTAGCATTCTGATCTACGATTACTAGCGATTCCGACTTCATGGAGTCGAGTTGCAGACTCCAATCCGGACTACGACAAGCTTTGTGGGATTCGCTCCACCTCGCGGTATTGCTGCCCTCTGTACTTGCCATTGTAGCACGTGTGTAGCCCATCCCGTAAGGGCCATGATGACTTGACGTCGTCCCCACCTTCCTCCGGTTTATCACCGGCAGTCTCCTTAGAGTTCCCGCCATAACGCGCTGGCAAATAAGGATAGGGGTTGCGCTCGTTGCGGGACTTAACCCAACATTTCACAACACGAGCTGACGACAGCCATGCAGCACCTGTCTCACAGTTCCCGAAGGCACAAGTCTATCTCTAGTCTCTTCTGTGGATGTCAAGGGATGGTAAGGTTCTTCGCGTTGCATCGAATTAAACCACATGCTCCACCGCTTGTGCGGGCCCCCGTCAATTCATTTGAGTTTTAACCTTGCGGCCGTACTCCCCAGGCGGTCAACTTAATGCGTTAGCTCCGCTACCCACGGATCAAGTCCACAGACAGCTAGTTGACATCGTTTACGGCGTGGACTACCAGGGTATCTAATCCTGTTTGCTCCCCACGCTTTCGTGCCTCAGCGTCAGTATCTGTCCAGGTGGCCGCCTTCGCCACTGATGTTCCTTCCAATCTCTACGCATTTCACCGCTACACTGGAAATTCCACCACCCTCTACAGTACTCTAGTTTGCCAGTTCAAAATGCAGTTCCAAGGTTGAGCCCTGGGCTTTCACATCTTGCTTAACAAACCGCCTACGCACGCTTTACGCCCAGTAATTCCGATTAACGCTCGCACCCTCCGTATTACCGCGGCTGCTGGCACGGAGTTAGCCGGTGCTTCTTCTGTTGCTAACGTCACAGCGAGCAGCTATTAACTACCCACCTTTCCTCACAACTGAAAGTGCTTTACAACCCGAAGGCCTTCTTCACACACGCGGCATGGCTGCATCAGGCTTTCGCCCATTGTGCAATATTCCCCACTGCTGCCTCCCGTAGGAGTCTGGGCCGTGTCTCAGTCCCAGTGTGGCTGATCATCCTCTCAAACCAGCTAGAGATCGTCGCCTTGGTGAGCCATTACCTCACCAACTAGCTAATCTCACTTGGGCTAATCAAATGGCAAGAGGTTCCGAAGAATCCCCCTCTTTGGTCCGTAGACGTTATGCGGTATTAGCAGTCGTTTCCAACTGTTGTCCCCCACCATATGGCATATTCCCAAGCATTACTCACCCGTCCGCCGCTCGTCAGCAAAGTAGCAAGCTACTCTCTGTTACCGCTCGACTTGCATGTGTTAAGCCTGCCGCCAGCGTTCAATCTGAGCCATGATCAAACTCTTCAATTAAAAAATCGTTTGTGATGCTTAGCCGAAACCAAGACATCTGCTCAATGAATTCTGTCGTGTTACCAACAACTCTTAAAAGAGAAGTGATAACTACATAAAACGTACTAATTAAATTAATAATTAATACTTAATCTGTGTGACATCATTATTAAACTGTTTTACGTCTTTCCTTGCCTCTCGTTAGAGAATTAAGAACCGACTATGTAAAATCAATGTAATGTGAGTGTCCACACAAATTGCATGATAACTAATTGTTAAAGAA
>NZ_JACGVM010000091.1:0-306 GCF_014077195.1 Colwellia sp. BRX9-1 | reverse complement strand
GATAAGGTTTGAATCTTCGAAAAGAAACTTCAAATTAAATTAAATAAAACGTTGACATCAAAACTGAGAAGCGTATCATGCGCATCTCGCTTCAGGCAAGGCCTGCAGCAACGGAGCAACGCTCCAAAGGTATAAACGAATGGGTTTTATATCTAACTCTTTACGTTAAGTAAATGAGTTTTTCTTTAACAATTAGTTATCATGCAATTTGTGTGGACACTCACATTACATTGATTTTACATAGTCGGTTCTTAATTCTCTAACGAGAGGCAAGGAAAGACGTAAAACAGTTTAATAATGATGTCA
>NZ_JACGVM010000043.1:0-3024 GCF_014077195.1 Colwellia sp. BRX9-1 | reverse complement strand
AACATCTTATTCAAGACACATTTATTTGTGCGTGAAAATGTCAGACTTTACAATTGCTGTGGATTAGTCTCCACGGTGTACTTCGTGTCGAAAGACTACTTAGGGTTGTATGGTTAAGTGACTAAGCGTATGTGGTGGATGCCTTGGCAGTTAGAGGCGATGAAGGACGTGTTAATCTGCGATAAGCATTGGTGAGGTGATAAAAACCGTTATAGCCAATGATTTCCGAATGGGGAAACCCACTGACATAAGTCAGTATCATTAAGTGAATACATAGCTTAATGAAGCGAACCAGGAGAACTGAAACATCTAAGTACCCTGAGGAAAAGAAATCAACCGAGATTTCGTTAGTAGCGGCGAGCGAACGCGAATCAGCCCTTAAGCTTATTGGGCGCTAGTGGAATGTACTGGAAAGTACAACGATACAGGGTGATAGTCCCGTACACAAAAGCAACCTTTGAGTGAAATCGAGTAGGACGGAGCACGTGAAACTTTGTCTGAATATGGGGGGACCATCCTCCAAGGCTAAATACTACTAACTGACCGATAGTGAACCAGTACCGTGAGGGAAAGGCGAAAAGAACCCCTGTGAGGGGAGTGAAATAGAACCTGAAACCGCATACGTACAAGCAGTGGAAGCCGGATTTAGTCCGGTGACTGCGTACCTTTTGTATAATGGGTCAGCGACTTATATTCTGTAGCAAGGTTAACCGATTAGGGGAGCCGTAGCGAAAGCGAGTGTTAACTGCGCGTTTAGTTGCAGGGTATAGACCCGAAACCCGGCGATCTACCCATGGGCAGGTTGAAGGTTGAGTAACATCAACTGGAGGACCGAACACACGTATGTTGAAAAATGCGGTGATGACTTGTGGGTCGGAGTGAAAGGCTAATCAAGCCGGGAGATAGCTGGTTCTCCCCGAAATCTATTTAGGTAGAGCCTCGCACGAACACCATTGGGGGTAGAGCACTGTTAAGGCTAGGGGGTCATCCCGACTTACCAACCCTTTGCAAACTCCGAATACCAATGAGTGATATGCGGGAGACACACTGCGGGTGCTAACGTCCGTTGTGAAGAGGGAAACAACCCAGACCGCCAGCTAAGGTCCCAAAGTACTAGTTAAGTGGGAAACGATGTGGAAAGGCATAGACAGCTAGGAGGTTGGCTTAGAAGCAGCCATCCTTTAAAGAAAGCGTAATAGCTCACTAGTCGAGTCGGTCTGCGCGGAAGATGTAACGGGGCTAAACTAGTCACCGAAGCTGCGGATTCATAATTTATTATGAGTGGTAGGGGAGCGTTCTGTAAGCCGTTGAAGGTGAGTTGTAAAGCTTGCTGGAGGTATCAGAAGTGCGAATGCTGACATGAGTAACGATAAGGGGAGTGAAAAACTCCCCCGCCGAAAGACCAAGGTTTCCTGTCCCATGTTAATCAGGGCAGGGTAAGTCGGCCCCTAAGGCGAGGCGGAAACGCGTAGTCGATGGGAAACAGATTAATATTTCTGTACTTCTATATATTGCGAAGGAGGGACGGAGTAGGCTAAACAGGCACGGCGTTGGTAGTCCGTGTGAAAGTACGTAGGTGGTTGACTTAGGTAAATCCGGGTCTTCATTCAACACTGAGATACGAGACGAGACTCTACGGAGTTGAAGCTGTTGATGCCATGCTTCCAGGAAAAGCTTCTAAGCTTCAGATATATAGGAACCGTACCCCAAACCGACACAGGTGGTTAGGTAGAGAATACTAAGGCGCTTGAGAGAACTCGGGTGAAGGAACTAGGCAAAATAGTACCGTAACTTCGGGAGAAGGTACGCTACTCTCGGTTAAACCCTTGCGGTGTAAGCTAAGAGTAGTCGAAGTAACCAGGTGGCTGGAACTGTTTATTAAAAACACAGCACTGTGCAAAATCGAAAGATGACGTATACGGTGTGACGCCTGCCCGGTGCCGGAAGGTTAATTGATTCGGTTAGCGCAAGCGAAGCTGATGATCGAAGCCCCGGTAAACGGCGGCCGTAACTATAACGGTCCTAAGGTAGCGAAATTCCTTGTCGGGTAAGTTCCGACCTGCACGAATGGCGTAATCATGGCCACACTGTCTCCACCCGAGACTCAGTGAAATTGAATTTGCGGTTAAGATGCCGTATACCCGCGGCTAGACGGAAAGACCCCGTGAACCTTTACTATAGCTTGACAGTGAACATTGCTCCTACATGTGTAGGATAGGTGGGAGACTATGAAACTTTGTCGCCAGATGAAGTGGAGTCTACCTTGAAATACCACCCTTGTATGCGTGATGTTCTAACCTAGGGCCCTTATCGGGCTTGGGGACACTGTCTGGTGGGTAGTTTGACTGGGGCGGTCTCCTCCCAAAGAGTAACGGAGGAGCACGAAGGTTGGCTAAGTATGGTCGGACATCATACGGTTAGTGCAATGGCATAAGCCAGCTTAACTGCGAGACAGACACGTCGAGCAGGTACGAAAGTAGGTCATAGTGATCCGGTGGTTCTGTATGGAAGGGCCATCGCTCAACGGATAAAAGGTACTCCGGGGATAACAGGCTGATACCGCCCAAGAGTTCATATCGACGGCGGTGTTTGGCACCTCGATGTCGGCTCATCACATCCTGGGGCTGAAGTCGGTCCCAAGGGTATGGCTGTTCGCCATTTAAAGTGGTACGCGAGCTGGGTTTAGAACGTCGTGAGACAGTTCGGTCCCTATCTGCCGTGGGCGTTTGAGAATTGAAGAGGGCTGCTCCTAGTACGAGAGGACCGGAGTGGACGAACCGCTGGTGTTCGGGTTGTTATGCCAATAGCATTGCCCGGTAGCTACGTTCGGAACTGATAACCGCTGAAAGCATCTAAGCGGGAAGCAGGCTTTGAGATGAGTTCTCACTGGAGCTTTAAGCTCCCTAAAGGGTCGTTGGAGACTACAACGTTGATAGGTCAGGTGTGTAAGGACTGCGAGGTCTTGAGCTAACTGATACTAATTGCCCGTGAGGCTTAACCATACAACACCCAAGTAGTTTTACT
>NZ_JACGVM010000116.1:0-210 GCF_014077195.1 Colwellia sp. BRX9-1 | reverse complement strand
CGAAGTGTTTGTAGAAGACTGACAGAATAACTTCACGCACTGTAATGAATTGAATAAGAAAACGCTTTTATATTTATAGCTCTAACGAGCAACAGCTTTCAAGATTGTAACCTTTTTGTCTAGCGACAATAGCACTGTGGCACCACCTGATCCCATTCCGAACTCAGAAGTGAAACGCAGTAGCGCCGATGGTAGTGTGGGAGTTCCCAT
>NZ_JACGVM010000117.1:0-209 GCF_014077195.1 Colwellia sp. BRX9-1 | reverse complement strand
GTGTGTAAGGACTGCGAGGTCTTGAGCTAACTGATACTAATTGCCCGTGAGGCTTAACCATACAACACCCAAGTAGTTTTACTGCGAAGTGTTTGTAGAAGACTGACAGAATAACTTCACGCACTGTAATGAATTGAATAAGAAAACGCTTTTATATTTATAGCTCTAACGAGCAACAGCTTTCAAGATTGTAACCTTTTTGTCTAGCG
>NZ_JACGVM010000092.1:0-298 GCF_014077195.1 Colwellia sp. BRX9-1 | reverse complement strand
GTTGGAGACTACAACGTTGATAGGTCAGGTGTGTAAGGACTGCGAGGTCTTGAGCTAACTGATACTAATTGCCCGTGAGGCTTAACCATACAACACCCAAGTAGTTTTACTACGAAGTGTTTGTAAAAGACTGACAGAATAACTTCACGCACTGTAATGAATTGAATAAGAAAACGCTTTTATATTTATAGCTCTAGCGAGCAACAGCTTTCAAGATTGTAACCTTTTTGTCTAGCGACAATAGCACTGTGGCACCACCTGATCCCATTCCGAACTCAGAAGTGAAACGCAGTAGCGC
>NZ_JACGVM010000094.1:0-292 GCF_014077195.1 Colwellia sp. BRX9-1 | reverse complement strand
TTAGTCACTTAACCATACAACCCTAAGTAGTCTTTCGACACGAAGTACACCGTGGAGACTAATCCACAGCAATTGTAAAGTCTGACATTTTCACGCACAAATAAATGTGTCTTGAATAAGATGTTCACTCTGAGTAAGAGTAAACAAATGTTGATTAACAGCTTTCGCTATTAATCGCTTTTGTAGATATTTATAAAATGTGCAAATCACAGCGCGACACCGTTCATTGCTTTATAAATATCTTATTTATATCAGCTTTCCAGATTGTTAAAGAACTCATTCTTAACGCGCA
>NZ_JACGVM010000077.1:0-411 GCF_014077195.1 Colwellia sp. BRX9-1 | reverse complement strand
TTCGACACGAAGTACACCGTGGAGACTAATCCACAGCAATTGTAAAGTCTGACATTTTCACGCACAAATAAATGTGTCTTGAATAAGATGTTTACTCTGAGTAAGAGCAAACAAATGTTGATTAACAGCTTTCACTATTAATCGCTTTTGTAAATATCTATGTCATATGTAAATCACAGCGCGACACCGTTCATTACGACATAAATACTTTATTTATATCAGCTTTCCAGATTGTTAAAGAACTCATTCTTAACGCGCATTCGGTTAAAAACGTGGTTTAAAAAACCAAATTAATATTCACTCACCAGATACTGAAACACGTTCAGCATGACGAAAGTAAACCTTAATTTGGTCTTTTCTTTAATGAAGAATCATAATGGTATCTTATATTATACAAGGCAGTTTGTAGCG
>NZ_JACGVM010000073.1:0-507 GCF_014077195.1 Colwellia sp. BRX9-1 | reverse complement strand
CAAAAGAAGTGGCTAGTTTAACCTTCGGGAGGACGGTCACCACTTTGTGTTTCATGACTGGGGTGAAGTCGTAACAAGGTAACCCTAGGGGAACCTGGGGTTGGATCACCTCCTTATCTTGAAGTGAAAACAGTTTAATGGAAACTCTTGAGTTTCACGAGTGTCTACACAAATTACATGATAACAAATTAGAAGAAGAAAGCCCTTGGGCTTGCTAATAAGATAGGTCTGTAGCTCAGCTGGTTAGAGCGCACCCCTGATAAGGGTGAGGTCGGCAGTTCAAGTCTGCCCAGACCTACCAATTCATACACTGAATTGATTAATCTTCTTCATTAAAGAAAAGACCAAATTAAGGTTTACTTTCGTCACACTGAATGTTTTCCAGTGTTTTGTGAGTGAATATTAATTTGGTTTTTTAAACCACGTTTTTAACCGAATGCGCGTTAAGAATGAGTTCTTTAACAATCTGGAAAGCTGATATAAATAAGATATTTATAAAGCAATGAA
>NZ_JACGVM010000119.1:0-201 GCF_014077195.1 Colwellia sp. BRX9-1 | reverse complement strand
GAAGGTATATTCACGGGCGCGGTGGGCACCGCAGAGCATTTGTGTGAATTTACTGAGCACGTGGGGTTAAAGCGCGCACACGGTAAAGCAAATGCCCAAGCTTGTTTGAATAGCGCGTAAACATAGCTACATTCAAAAACAGCAAGAAAAATACAGCTACCTTGGGGGAGAAGTAAAGCTTGCCTGAAATTCACTCATTTA
>NZ_JACGVM010000111.1:0-225 GCF_014077195.1 Colwellia sp. BRX9-1 | reverse complement strand
ACCCTTGTAGATGAAACAGGTCGCGTAATAAGAGCAGACAAACGAGGCGCTATCGATAACAAAACCGCAAATATACTGTCAAGACTTCACATCAGCGATGAAAGTTGGCTCAAACTCACCACAAACTTTGAAGGTATATTCACGGGCGCGGTGGGCACCGCAGAGCATTTGTGTGAATTTACTGAGCACGTGGGGTTAAAGCGCGCACACGGTAAAGCAAATGCC
>NZ_JACGVM010000085.1:0-349 GCF_014077195.1 Colwellia sp. BRX9-1 | reverse complement strand
TGACATCATTATTAAACTGTTTTACGTCTTTCCTTGCCTCTCGTTAGAGAATTAAGAACCGACTATGTAAAATCAATGTAATGTGAGTGTCCACACAAATTGCATGATAACTAATTGTTAAAGAACGTTAACTCTAAGAGTTAACCGAAACAAAATCTCATTCGCTTTGCTTCGTTGCTGCAGGCCTTGCCTGAAGCGAGATGCGTATTCTACGCACTCTAGTTTCGATGTCAACGTTTTATTTAATTTAATTTGAAGTTCTTTTCGAAGATTCAAACCTTATCTATAAAACGTTAAGTTAACTACTTTACTCTAAAGTGATGTAGATAACTTATCAAAACAGCTCTTT
>NZ_JACGVM010000096.1:0-283 GCF_014077195.1 Colwellia sp. BRX9-1 | reverse complement strand
CAAAAGAAGTGGCTAGTTTAACCTTCGGGAGGACGGTCACCACTTTGTGTTTCATGACTGGGGTGAAGTCGTAACAAGGTAACCCTAGGGGAACCTGGGGTTGGATCACCTCCTTATCTTGAAGTAAAAACAGTTTAATGGAAACTTCGGTTTCACGAGTGTCTACACAAATTACATGATAACAAATTAGAAGAATCCCGATGGGGCTATAGCTCAGCTGGGAGAGCGCCTGCCTTGCACGCAGGAGGTCTGCAGTTCGATCCTGCATAGCTCCACCATCTTA
>NZ_JACGVM010000081.1:0-388 GCF_014077195.1 Colwellia sp. BRX9-1 | reverse complement strand
TTTGCATTAGTTGATGATGATTCTCAACACCACAGTTTATATGTCGGCCGTTAGCTCAGTTGGTAGAGCAGTTGGCTTTTAACCAATTTGTCGAAGGTTCAAATCCTTCACGGCCGACCACTTCTTAAATAATTAATTTCCAAATTTATAAGTCAGATAGTAAACAACAAAAAGCCGAGGCTTTTAACCGTTAAGCCGATTAGCTCGAAGGTTCAAATTCTTCACGGCTGACCACTTTCTTTCTTAACAAGTACAATGCAAAGTTAGCATGTTAGTGATTTTTGCATTAGTTGATGATGATTCTCAACACCACAGTTTATATGTCGGCCGTTAGCTCAGTTGGTAGAGCAGTTGGCTTTTAACCAATTTGTCGAAGGTTCAAATCCTT
>NZ_JACGVM010000083.1:0-366 GCF_014077195.1 Colwellia sp. BRX9-1 | reverse complement strand
CCTTTGTACTACGCTAAAGTAATCAAGCTACTTTATCTTAGGTGAGTTATGGCCACGCCAAGGAAGCAACAAATCAGTTTAGTAGACACACCTTATTACCATTGTGTGGCGCGTTGTGTTCGACGCGCTTTCTTATGTGGTGAAGATACCTTTTCAGGTCAAAGCTTTGAGCACCGGCGAGGTTGGGTGGAAGACAAACTGCATTTTCTGACGCAAGTCTTTGCGATTGAGGTTTGTGCCTATGCGGTGATGAGTAATCACTATCATGTGGTGTTATTTATTGATGAAGAAAAAGCGAAGCAGTGGACAATGACTGACGTACTTGTGCGTTGGCACCGCATACACAAAGGCACGTTACTGACCAAA
>NZ_JACGVM010000118.1:0-205 GCF_014077195.1 Colwellia sp. BRX9-1 | reverse complement strand
ACTTATATCTTAAGTTGGTTGTGAGAGCCCATATCTTTCGAGAGGGAACTGACGACCTTCAGTACAAACACTCTTTATACTTGAGTTAAAGTTGGTTGCGGGAGCCAGATTTGAACTGACGACCTTCGGGTTATGAGCCCGACGAGCTACCAGACTGCTCCATCCCGCGTCCGAATGTCCTAATACCTTCTTAGGAAAGCCAAGT
>NZ_JACGVM010000104.1:0-252 GCF_014077195.1 Colwellia sp. BRX9-1 | reverse complement strand
ACTGCTCCATCCCGCGTCCGAATGTCCTAATACCTTCTTAGGAAAGCCAAGTCGTTTTAATTCAAACTTAAGAATTTGCTTTTTATACTTAAGCGTAAGTTGGTTATCGGAGCCCATATCTAATTAAAAGGGAACTGACGACCTGATTTTATACTTATATCTTAAGTTGGTTGCGGGAGCCAGATTTGAACTGACGACCTTCGGGTTATGAGCCCGACGAGCTACCAGACTGCTCCATCCCGCGTCCGAATG
>NZ_JACGVM010000095.1:0-284 GCF_014077195.1 Colwellia sp. BRX9-1 | reverse complement strand
GCAGACGGTCCAATGACCGTCACCAGCTTTACTGTTGATGGTAATACATATAGTGCAGGTGACACCGTTACCCTCACCGAAGGTGAGTTAACTTTAAATGCAGATGGTAGTTATACTTTTACACCGAATGATAACTTCAACGGTGCTGTGCCTGTAATTACTTACATTGTTACTGACAGTGCAGGTGACACTCAGAGTTCTACCCTAACAATTTCAGTAACTCCAGTGTCAGATTTAAGTGATGATAGTGAAACTGTCACGATAGCTGAAGATACAACCGCCAC
>NZ_JACGVM010000087.1:0-336 GCF_014077195.1 Colwellia sp. BRX9-1 | reverse complement strand
GCCTCGTTTGTCTGCTCTTATTACGCGACCTGTTTCATCTACAAGGGTTAAATAGTCCTTCAAGCTAAAGCGGATACCTGAGGTTTTCTCTTGATGTTCATTGCCCGTAAAAGGTAATAACGTTGTCGGTTGCTCTCCTGTAATGGCTGCTTTGATACGCAGTTGAATACTGGTAAAACTCGATTGCTCAGGTGTTGGAGCAATGCCCGCACGCACTGGATTTAAATCTACATAAGCCATACAAGCAAGTAATGCCCCTTCATCGAGCAGGGCTTGTGATTTAAAGCGTCCTTCCCAAAAGTGCCCCGTGCATTTATCTTCTTTATTGGCTTGTCG
>NZ_JACGVM010000093.1:0-297 GCF_014077195.1 Colwellia sp. BRX9-1 | reverse complement strand
TACAAGCAAGTAATGCCCCTTCATCGAGCAGGGCTTGTGATTTAAAGCGTCCTTCCCAAAAGTGCCCCGTGCATTTATCTTCTTTATTGGCTTGTCGAGCAATAGGCTCGTTTAATGCCCGCATATACCAACTGATATCGATTAAGCGCTGTTTATAGACTTGTGCTGTTTCTTCAACCATTTCCATTTCGAATGTCGTTAATGATTGCTCTTGCTGATATTGACGGGTTAATAGGGTGCCTTTGAACAACTTATGCCAACGGGACAGTACCTCTAGCGTCGTCCAGTTGTTAGCTT
>NZ_JACGVM010000046.1:0-2376 GCF_014077195.1 Colwellia sp. BRX9-1 | reverse complement strand
TAACAATTAAGCATTTATCTCTTGTCGAAGCATGAGAGATAAATGTCCTGTTGGACTGAGCCGCTAGGCACCGTCTATATGGTTTTTGTTTATTGAGTCATTTCAGTGACAGGAAGGGGTTTAACCAACAACGCATTATCAGTAGCTTCCTTACTCTATTTTGCTCAACGTTATCAAGCCAGTTTACCTTATCAGGGGCTTTATTCAAGACAAACGAAGCCTCTACTATCGCTTTTTTCAACGCATAATTAACAGATTACACCACTCAACTAGATCGTTCGAAACTGCGCTAACGGTTTGTTCGGCAATAGAATTCCTATCAAGATCATCCCTGCATGATGACATCTTGGACATTCAGGTCCTATTTCATCCTTTACTCTGTCTGTGATATCGTCTTCAAGCTTCTCTATCTCTTTATCTATGCTTTTCCTAATGAGGATTAACGATTTACGCCTTATTGAATTAGCCATGAATCCGTAATAACGCAGCCGCATAAAACCTTTGGGCAGAACATGTAATAAAAATCGCCTTATCAACTCTGCCGCAGACAAATCCATATGAGTTGTCTCATTGGTACGATAGTCCTTGTAGCGCATTAATACGTTATTTTCGCCCCTTAAAGATAAACGACTTTCACTAATGCCTACGCGATTACAGTAACGTGCTAAATAGTTAACCACTGTATCGGTATGACCAATGGTAGGTTTGCTATAAACATTCCATTTCAACCGAGCCGTTTGATTCAATACTTGCCTAATCGTTGTTTGTTCTAATCGATGAAGCTCACCTGCGTTGGCTTGTCCCTCTAAACCATTCAGCATTTTACCTCTGAACTTCACTGATAAAGCTTTCACCGGGAATAAGTATCCCGCTTTACGACTACAGCACCATTGCTTATCTTGGGTTAACACACCACTTGGGATCAGGCAGTGCAAATGAATATGCCGACACAAGGTTTGACCCCAAGTGTGTAACACCGCCAACATACCCAACTGACCATCCAGGTGATGTCTTGCATTTGCAAATTCACTTAATGTTTCCCAGACAGCCTTAAATAGCATTTTATAAAGTATCTTAGGATGTAATGTTGCCCAACCATTAAACTGATGCGGTAAAGTGAATACCACATGATGATAAGCGACAGGGAGTACATCCGCTTGTCGTTTACGTAACCATTGCTCTCGTGATTTACCTTGGCACACCGGACAATGTCGGTCACGACAAGAACAATACCACTGGGTATCTTGCTCACAGTGGTTGCAGTGCCATTGATAACTGCCCATCGCTTGAGTTCGACAATCCTGAAGGTGATGTAAAACTTGCCATTGCCTCGGTGTGATGGTTTTCTTCTCAAGGTGTGGCAGCCCTTGTGCAATAATTTGCTGAAGCAATGAGCCGTTCATGAGTGTAGCTCCAATTGCTTAAGCAAATCAAATTGTGCTTCGTTCACCGCTTGATAGTGAGGTAGCCAATGGGTATATCGCACGGTGGTTCGAATGTCTTTATGCCCTAGAATATGCTGTAACTCCGGTAGTGGCATACCAGCCATTAACTGATGCGTGGCAAAGGCATGTCTCAAGGCGTGTATGCCGCCTGTTTTAACAACCCCAGCATCCTTTTTTGCTTTGTTATAGGCTTTTTGTAATGACGATTGATGTAACGGTTTATCTTCTATCGGTTTAAAAAACAGGTAAACGATAGGGTGAAAACGTTGCCAATAAAGTCGTAATTCGTGTAGCAAGGAATCAGATACGGGGATACACCTATCCTTAGCGCCTTTCGCTTGTTGAAGGTGTATAACCTTTTCTTTTCCCGCTATATTTTTTACCTTGAGCGAGCAGACTTCACTAAGACGTAAGCCACAGCCGTAGCACAACATGATCATCATGCGATATTTAGGGTTGTGGCAGATATCAATGATCCGTTTCACTTCAGAGATACTTAAAAGTTCAGGGATCTTCTGTTGCCGCTTCATCGGAGGTAACAACTGCTCACTGAACGTTCGCCCAAGCACTTGACCATAAAAAAAGTTTAACGCATGAAACGCCTGTGCACATGAACTTGATGATAAATGGCGCTCTAGGGTTAATGACCAAAGGTACTTTTTTAACTCACTGTCTTGCAATGAATCAGGGGAGCGATGGGTATGTTTCGCCAAGTCGTAAACCCAACGAACATAGGCTTGCTGTGTTCTAATTGAAAAGTGTCGTACTTGCATACAGTCAAGTAACTGTTGTCTTAGTGGTGTCATAACTTGCCTCCAAAAAAGGTTGAGTAGCAAGTTAAGTGTGGTTGAAATGCAGTGATATGTCAGGGAGTTGCCACTCCCCGCGAAGCGGTTTAGTTCAACAGCTTATTAGACCGAAAAACTAAGCA
>NZ_JACGVM010000079.1:0-406 GCF_014077195.1 Colwellia sp. BRX9-1 | reverse complement strand
GGATAACGCACGGCTAAGACATCACATTTTGCCCCATGTAAAATAGCATTACAGGTAGATCCTAGTAGTAATTGCAAGCCATGTACACCATGACTTCCGGTGATAATTAAATCAACGTTTTCTTTCTCTGCAAAAGCAAAGACTTCGCCACTAATATGACCTATTGGTATATGCAAATCTTGATCTAGAATATTGAACCTTTTAGCCAAAGGCTGAAGTATCTCTTTGGCACGCTCTGCTAGTGCTCTAGTAGTTCCTATACTATCTATGGGGTCCAAACCCTGCATAGTACCGTATACACCAGCATAGTAAGCGTTTGGTATAGGCTCAACTACATGAATAACACTCAGTTTTGCCTGAGTGAGTTCTTGTAGTTGCGTGACTTTATCTTCGATATAACTCTTCG
>NZ_JACGVM010000035.1:0-14191 GCF_014077195.1 Colwellia sp. BRX9-1 | reverse complement strand
CTTTTCGAAGATTCAAACCTTATCTATAAAACGTTAAGTTAACTACTTTACTCTAAAGTGATGTAGATAACTTATCAAAACGTTCGTTTGGGTTACCCCTTGGAACTGGAGCGCATTCTAGACATTTCTCGCTGGGCGTCAACCCTTTTTTGTCATAAATTTGAAATAACCGATCGTTCGGTCAATTAACATACATACCGCGTTGTTATTGAGCTTTATTAAAGCTACTACAGTAATTATCAATTTTTTATCAGTTATAACTAAACAAAACCTAACAATGATCATTTCAGTTTACTGTAGGGGATCTTGAGATATTCGTGGATTTTAGCTAATAAAAAAGCCTCTTAAAAGAGGCTTTCATTTCAACACTTAAAAAGTATAAGTTAACTTTGTTCTCTGGCGATTGCACGATAGGCAATATCTGTTCTGAATTGTACTTCTTCCCAGCTTATTTCGTGTAATAAAGCATAGGCAGATTTTTGCGCTTGTGTAACCGTTTCGCCTAATGCAGTAGCACAAAGCACTCGACCGCCAGCCGTCACTATCTCACCATTAATTTCAGTGGTGCCAGCATGGAATGTTTTTCTGTCGGGATGCTGGTTAGTTTCTAAACCTGAAATCACTTTACCTTTGGCGTAAGTGCCTGGATAACCGCCGGCCGCTAACACTACACCGACAGCTGGACGTGGATCAAAATCAATAGTCGCTGTATCTAACTTACCAGCACAGGCCAGTAAACATAACTCAACGATATCTGACTTTAAACGCATCATAATAGGTTGTGTTTCTGGATCACCAAATCGACAGTTGTATTCAATCACTTTTGGCGTACCTGTCGCATCTATCATTAAGCCAGCATATAAGAAACCAGTATAAGGGGCATCTTCTTTAGCCATACCCTGCACTGTAGGATATATGACTTCATCCATAATACGTTGATGAAGTTCAGCGGTAACTACCGGCGCTGGTGAATAAGCCCCCATACCACCTGTATTTGGTCCTTCGTCATTATTATAAGCACGCTTATGATCTTGACTTGTTGCCATGGCTAAAACATTTTTGCCATCAACCATAACAATAAAGCTCGCTTCTTCACCATCTAAAAATTCTTCGATGACAACACGATGCCCGGCATCTCCAAAAGCATTACCAGCGAGCATATCTTTAATAGCGTCTTCAGCTTCTGGCAATGTCATTGCGACAATAACGCCTTTACCAGCTGCTAAGCCATCAGCTTTAATAACAATAGGTGCGCCTTTTTCACGAACATAAGCTAACGCAGCTTCTATTTCAGTAAAGTTTTGGTACCAGCCTGTAGGAATGTTGTGACGAGCTAAGAAGTCTTTAGTAAATGCTTTTGAACCTTCAAGTTGTGACGCTTTAGCACTTGGACCAAAAATAGTTAACCCCTCGGCTTGAAAGGCATCAACAACGCCGTCAACAAGTGGCTGCTCTGGGCCAACAATCGTTAGAGTAATGTTTTGAGTTTTAGCAAAGTCGACTAGTGCAGCAGTATCGCCAGCGGATATGGCAACATTTTCTACTTTATTTTCTGTTGCTGAACCGGCATTACCTGGTGCAACAAATACTTTTTCTACTTGTGATGATTGTGCAGCTTTCCATGCGAGTGCATGTTCACGACCACCACTACCTATTACTAAAACATTCATTTATCTTAACCCTACTTTATTTGCTAGAAAATATGCTAAAAAACTTGCGCCATTATAAGGGAAGTTATGCCGCAAGTCTTAAGATTATTTAGCTACTTTTGCAAATTTTAAAGTCATTCGATCACTTTCACCGATAGCCAGATATTTTTCTCTATCTTTATCTTTTAATGCAAGTGACGGGGGTAATGTCCAGACACCTTTTTCATAACTTGCTTTGTCTTTAGCATTAGCATTTACTTCACTACTGGCAATAAAAGTAAATCCAGCAGCTTCAGCTTGTGCAATTGTCTTCTCCACAGAAACATAGCCGCTATTCATATCGTTAGCTGTCGCGCCTTTTGGTAAACGATGCTCAACGACACCTAAAATACCACCAGTTTTTAATGCCTTAAAGGCATCAATAAATACTTGGCTTACACCTTCTTCTCCCCAGTTATGTAAATTACGAAAAGTAAGTACCATATCCGCAGAACCAGCGGGAGCTAATTCACTGGCTTTCTTAGGCACAAAATTAGAGAGTTCAACTTCACTAAACATCTCATGACTAGCCAATTTTTTTACTAAATTTTTACGGGAATTACTGTAATAGTTGTCTTCACCGGTATCAGGATAATGAGCACCGATTAACTTTCCTTTGCCTTTTAACGCTGGGGCTAAAATTTCAGTGTACCAACCACCACCAGGTGTTATCTCAACAACAGTCATTGATGAATTAAAACCAAAAAATTCTAAGGTTTGTTGTGGATGACGGTATTCATCGCGCATTTTATTAGCCGCTGATCTATCTTCACTAGCAACCGCGTGGGCTAACTGTGTATTAACCATAGGTTGCATGGCTTGATCAGCGTAAGAAACACTGGCTAATGACAGGCTAATGATTGAAGCTGATAATAAAGTTTTTATTGTTTTCATTTGCTTTTCCATATCAAGAATAAAGGTTAACTCGACATGTTATAGCAGATTTTAAAAGAAGAAACAGATAAGGGGGATAAAAGAAAAGTATTTAACCTTGTTGAAGTGTAACATTTTATCAACAAGGCTAATAAAGCCGTTATTTGAAAATGCTTTAAGCTGGTTAGTGAAAATTAAAAGCGGAAGCGCGGAGCGTAGTTTATCTACTTGAGCACTTCCAACGAATAATTTTATTTAACCAACGATAAGCAAACCTACTTAATGGCGGAAGTGACGCATTCCGGTGAACACCATAGCTATGTTATGTTCATCGGCAGCGGCAATAACTTCATTATCACGCATAGAACCGCCCGGTTGAATAACAGCAGTAATGCCCGCTTCAGCGGCAGCATCTAAACCATCACGAAATGGAAAGAATGCATCAGATGCCATGACTGAACCTTTAACTTCTAAGTTTTCATCTGCAGCTTTGATACCAGCAACTTTAGCTGAGTAAACTCGGCTCATTTGACCGGCACCGACACCAATAGTCATGCTATTTTTAACGTAAACAATCGCATTAGATTTCACGTATTTCGCTACTTTCCAACAGAATTGTAAGTCACGCATTTCATCAGCAGTGGGTTGGCGTTTAGTAACAACTTTCAAATCATCGCTGGTCACTTTGCCTTGGTCTCTGTCTTGAACCAATAAGCCACCATTAACACGTTTAAGATCAAAACCGGTAGTTTTGTTCGACCATTCACCACAGGCTAATAAACGTAAGTTAGGTTTAGCAGCAACAATTTGTGCCGCAGCCTCTGAAACACTTGGCGCGATAATAACTTCAACAAACTGGCGAGAAACAATAGCTTCTGCTGTGTCGGCATCTAATTCACGGTTGAAGGCGATAATGCCACCAAATGCTGAGGTAGGATCTGTACGATAAGCACCTTCGTAAGCGGCTAAGATATTGTCACCAATAGAAACACCACAAGGGTTAGCATGTTTAACGATAACACACGCCGGCTCATCAAATTCTTTAACACATTCTAAAGCGGCATCCGTGTCAGCTATATTGTTATAAGAAAGCGCTTTGCCTTGTAATTGCTTAGCCGTTGAAACCGATGCTTCTTCAGGATTTGCTTCGACATAAAAAGCAGCATCCTGATGCGAGTTTTCACCGTAACGTAAATCTTCAGTTTTAATAAACTGACTGTTAAAGGTGCGTGGAAATTTGTTTTTTTCTTTAAAGTTAACTTCGCTTTTTTCACCACTTCGCGCACTAAGCATTTTGCCAAAGTAATTTGCGATCATACCGTCGTAAGCTGCAGTATGTTCATAGGCAGCAATAGCTAAGTCAAAGCGTGTGTTATACGTTAATGAATCATCGTTACTATTCATTTCTGCTAATACGCGCTCGTAATCGTGAGCATTAACAATAATCGTCACGTCTTTATGATTTTTTGCCGCTGCACGAACCATAGTGGGTCCACCGATATCAATATTCTCAATCGCGTTTTCCAAGCTACAGTTTTCATCACTAACTGCGTTAGCAAATGGGTAAAGGTTAACGACAACAAGATCAATCGCGCTAATATCGTTTTCAGCCATAACGGCTTCATCCATACCACGGCGCGCTAAAATTCCGCCATGAACTTTTGGATGAAGTGTTTTAACACGACCGTCCATAATTTCAGGGTGACCTGTGTATTTAGAAACTTCAGTAACTTGTATACCATTATCAGCTAATAATTTTGCTGTGCCGCCGGTTGATAAAATATCAACACCTTTTTGCGCTAAACTACGAGCGAAATCGACAATACCTGTTTTATCAGAAACACTTAATAATGCACGTTTGATTGGGCGTGGAGTATCCATTGCTTTATTGTTAACCTTAAAGTTAGTTTAATTGTCTGGCCGTTGACATTTGTCCTTGGCAGTGATTTTTTAAAATAAATCCTTTACTCAGTAATGAGTAGCTAGCTGAAGAAAACCCCTTAGCTAGAAATAAAGAAAGCACCCTAGGGTGCTTTCGATTGACAGGGACAACCTGTCTATTTTTTAGTTCATGCCGTATTTTTTAAGCTTCTTACGTAAAGTACCACGGTTGATACCTAACAAGTTAGCCGCACGTGTTTGGTTACCGCGCGTATACTTCATAACTTCTTCTAACATTGGCGCTTCGATTTCAGAAAGTACAAGGTCGTACATATCATCTACATCATTACCATTTAATTGCGATAAGTAGTTACTGATAGCTTGTTTAGCTTGAGTACGTAATGGAGAATACTCAGCTTGAGTTTGGATCTTGCCAGTAACGAATGGTGATGAAATATTTTGTTCAAACATAAAGTTCAGACTCTTTCTAGTTAATTTAAATTATCAAAATACAGTTCTAATGCATCAAGTTGATCGGTAGATGACTCTAACGCATTAAAAACAGAACGAAATTTTTTCTCTTGATCATACGCGAGCATATACCAAGCAACGTGCTTACGAGCAAAACGAACACCCATAAAGTCACCGTAAAAGTTGTGTAAGTCCTTTACATGCCCAATAACTATCGGACAAATCTCTTCCAATGAGGGGGCAGACAAATGTTCACCCGTTTTCAAGAAATGATTAATCTCTCGAAAAATCCAAGGTTTCCCTTGGGCACCACGACCCACCATTACGGCATCAGCCCCAGTAAAATTTAATACCTGCGCCGCTTTGATTGCGCTGGTAATATCGCCATTAGCCACAACGGGAATACTAACCGCTTGCTTGATGGCTTTTATCGTTTCGTATTCCGCATCCCCTTTATAAAAATCATTACGGGTGCGACCATGAACGACTAAAGACTGAATACCGTTGTGCTCAGCAATTTTAGCAATTTCAATGCCGTTGCGAGTGTTCTCACACCAGCCGGTACGAATTTTAAGTGTTACTGGCACGTTTACCGCATCAACAACACTTCGCACTATTTCTTCAACTAATTTAGGTTCTTTTAATAATGCAGAACCCGCGAGCTTTTTATTGACCTTTTTAGCAGGACAGCCCATATTAATATCTATAATTTGTGCGCCATTTTCAACATTAACTTTAGCAGCAAACGCTAACTCTTCAGGATCTGAACCGGCAATTTGTACCGAACGAATACCTGCAAATTCACTATGAATACTTCGTCGCTTAGATTTTTCGGTATGCCATACTTTGGGATTAGACGAAATCATTTCTGACACGGCTAACCCTGCTCCCATTTGACAACACAGTTGTCGAAAAGGTTGGTCGGTTATTCCGGCCATTGGAGCAAGCATTACATTACTTGATAAAGTATACGAACCTATATTCATGTTGCTGTTTTTTTGAGCTACTATTCAAAAGGGCGCTAAGTTTACGTGTTTTTAAGGGAATTGAAAAGCATATAAATTGAACAATTCTTGCTTTTTTTTGCGTTTTTAATATTGACTTTTTGCAAACTATTGATGTGAGCAGAATTTGTACAAATAGCTAACGAATACTGCTCAATTAATAACAGGGTTTTTGACTAATTTTTTTTACCTGAAAGACGAACCCATTCATCTTGAACAGCAATGGCATCCATTTCACACCACTGACTATAAATATTTTGCAGTTCATTGGCCTGTTCTTCTAAAACACCTGACAGTGCAAGGTGACCATTTGGTGCAACAAATTCAATAATCGTTGGCGCTAATTCACGTAATGGTCCGGCTAAAATATTAGCGACAACCACATCAGCTTTAAAACTTGGCTGATCTTTTGGTAAGAAAAGTTCTAAACGGTCTGCAATACCGTTGCGCTCAGCATTTGCTTTACTTGCTTGTAATGCTTGTGGATCAATATCAATACCAATGACTTTTTTCGCGCCTAGCTTAAGTGCCGCCAGCGATAAAATTCCTGAACCACAACCAAAATCAACTACAGTTTTACCGACTAAATCTAATCCGTCTAACCAGGTTAAACATAATGCCGTGGTTGGATGGGTGCCTGTGCCAAACGCTAAACCTGGATCAAGCATAACATTAATCGCGGTTGGATCAGGAACTTCGCGCCAGCTTGGACAAATCCATAAACGCTCACCGAATTTCATTGGATGGAAGTTGTCCATCCACTCTCTTTCCCAATCTTTATCTTCAAGTTGCTCTAACTTGTAAGCCATATTGTTTTTATCTGGATGGATACTTTTCAAATAAGTAATGGTTTTATCCATGTCATGGCTGGCATCGAATAAGCCCATTACCACGGTATTGTGCCAATAGATAACTTCATCACCCGGAAGCGGCTCATAAATAGGGGTATCTTGGGCGTCGATAAACGTCACGGCTTGCGCGCCACAAGCACTTAACCAATCACTATATTTTTCTGATGTGTCTTCATTCGCACTCAAGCGAAGTTGTATCCAAGGCATGGGAGGTGCTCACTATAAATTTTTCACTAGTTTAGCATTTGTTAGTTAATACCTACAAAGACTTCTGCTAGAGTATTGCTAGGATAATTATTCCCTCTGGCCTAATAAGGAACTCTACGATGCTCGATCTTCTCCCTGATTTATATGACATTTACCCTAACGCATTAACACTGGCACAACCGCTATTTACTGACTATGGCAAAAATAACATTTTTTATGGGGAAATAGTCACCGTGTCTTGTTTTAATGACAATTCAAAAGTCAAAGCCTTGGTAGATACTGACGGCACAGGTAAAGTCATGGTTATTGATGGTAAAGCAAGTACCACACGTGCACTGTTAGGTGACATGCTTGCTGAAAAAGCGGTTAAAAATGGTTGGCAAGGAATGGTCATTAATGGCTGTATTCGTGATGCGGGTACGATTGCCACGCTAAAACTAGGTGTAAAAGCATTGGGTTGTTGCCCAATTAAAACTGAGAAACTAGGTATTGGTGAAGTAAATATTCCCATTACTTTTGCCGGCATTCATTTTATTCCCGGACAGTTCATCTACGGCGACAGTAATGGTTTAGCCATCAGTGAAAAACTTTTATCATTACCGTCTTAACGCAATTGTTTAGGCTCATACACAGATTAAAGACAATATAGGTTATTTAAATGAAATATTTCCCCATTTTTCTTGAGGGTAAAAACATATCGGCAATGATCATTGGTGGTGGTGATGTCGCGGCACGTAAAATTGAATTATTGCTAAAAAGTACCACTAACATTACGGTTATGGCTGCAAGCTTATCTGAAAGTGTGAAACGATTAGTCGATGGCCATGATCTACATTGGCTCGCTCACAATTACCAAAGCGGCCATTTAATTGGCATGAACTTAGTGATTGCAGCTACCGACGATGGCGAAGTCAATAAAGCGGTTGCTGGTGAATCACAACCGCTCAACATTCTCACCAATGTTGTTGACCAACCTGAACTCTGTACTTACATCACGCCAGCAATCATAGATCGCGCACCGATGATTATCGCTATGTCTAGCTCTGGAAGTGCCCCTATACTGTTAAGGATGCTTAGAGAACAAATTGAAAAAACCCTACCCAATGGCTACGGTAGGCTTGCAGATTTTTCTTTTAAATTTCGAGATCATGTTAAAGCAAGAGTAAGAGGGCTGCGCAACCGTAGGACCTTCTGGGAAAGCGTATTAAGAGGGCCTATCGGTGAGCAGATTTTACAAGGTAATATACCCGAAGCTGAACAACAGCTTATTGCTAGCATAAAGAAAGAAATTACACCGCCGGTAGGTGAAATTGTCTTTGTTCATACATTAGATGGTAATCCAGATAAATTAACCCTACAGACTCACCGAGAAATGCAATTTGCTGAAGCGGTATTTTATGACGATGACGTTAATATCGACCTAATTGAATATATACGCCGTGATGCTGAAAAGTATCCACAAAGTATTACTTCATCAATACTTATTAATTTTCAACATGCACTTGAACTCGCAGAGAATGGACAGAAAGTCATTTATCTTTTAGCAGGACACACACAGTTACCTGAAAACTCAGCATTTTCGTCGAGCAGTATTTTGAAAAAAGAATTAATAAGTGGTGTATAAGTAAAGATCTACAGCGTTTTTAGGCTATAACTTACGATTTACTACACCGTTTTTTAGAAAATAATATCATTTAAAGGAAGGCGGTTAATAAGACACGCATCGTTTAGACTATAACTTACGATTTACTACGCCGTTTTTTAGAAAATAATATCATTTAAAGGAAGACGGTTAATAAGACACGCATCGTTTAGACTATAACTTACGATTAAAGGCTGATCCTGTTGAATCACCATCCCGCTTTTTAAAAAAATAATATCACTTAAAGGAAGACGGTTAATAAGACACGTATTTTTTTAGACTATAACTTACGATTTACTCACTCGTTTTTTAAAAAATAAGGCGTTAAAGTAACTCTTTAACGCCTTGAATAAGTGATGCTTTGCGCAAAGCCCACTTCTTCTGGAGAAATAATAACATTGTCGGCGCGGCGCTGACTTATAAAGACATAACAAAAGAGACTAGTTGCTCACGTTCATTAACACTTAATGCCATAAACTTGTCGGTAGCTTGTTGCGCTTCACCGCCATGCCAAAGTATTGCTTCTTCTACCGTACTCGCTCGACCATCATGTAAAAAACCTGCGGCAGGATTCACTGTTTTAGTTAACCCAATTCCCCACAGTGGTCGAGTTTTCCACTCATTGCCTGTTGCCATAAAATCACGACGATTATCTGCTAATTCTGCGCCTAAATCGTGTAATAACATGTCTGTGAAGGGATAAATATGTTGTCCTTTTAATGACTCAGGTGCAGGTACTCCCCCCACCAAAATATCACCACTCATCGTAGTAAAGTCTGGTTGATGGCAAGACACACAACCGACCTCTTCAAATAATTGTGCGCCGGCAATTACCATTTCATTATTTACATTGCGTCTTGATGGCACCGCTAATGTTTCCGCATAAAAAACAACATCATCTGAGAACTCTTGGCTTGCTTCACTACCTCCTTGTTCATCAACACCGGTATCAATAAAACCTGTCCGCGTTAAATAGCTTTCATGCAAAGGTGAATTAGCGATGCTCTCCTGTGGAAATAACGGATTGGTAATTCCCATATCACCCCGTAATGCGCCCAGAGACTGAACACGAACACTGGGTGTGCTTGCTTTCCAGCCAAAGCGTCCAAGTGATACAGGTATAAGATCTTTATTTTTCGCTTTAATTGGGTCGAAAACCCAATTAGGACGACCTGAAATACCATCGTTATTGGTGTCTAGCTCATCACTTAACGCTAATATATCCGCTTCGGCGATGAGCTCTAACAAACCTAAACCAAAGATTGGCATGCCATTACGTGGGCTATAACGCACATCAACCTGCATAATTGCACTATCGCGTTGTTGACCGTCGCCAACATCGTAAGCATTTTCAATGGTAAATACCGGTTTTTTTAATTCAACCGTATCACCATTGGCATACGTTATTGTTTTAAATTCATAAGCTAAATAAACATCGGCTTGACCAACAAAAGGGTGATCTTGCCAATCAGCCCGTGCTTTTAACACACCTCGATGAAATAGCTGGGTACCAAAACCTTGCACAGGCTTATTTTTACAATAGTTATTATTAATTGACGGCGCTGTGCATTCACCGTCTTCAATACTCATTCTCAAAAAAATACCGGCATTAGCGCCTAATAAAATACGATCTTGGTCTTGTGGAATGGTTAATGTAGATGGACGACCATCACGCTGGTGGCATGAGTTACAATTTTGATTATTAAAAACCGGTCCCAAACCATCTAATTCAGGGTGTTCCATATTTGGCGCTGTTGTAAACGCCATTTCAAAATTAGCATCGCCAGTCAGGTGTTGGTTTAGTTCAGCGTCAGTTAAGGTCGTTATTGGAGTTGAAAAGCCATGCCCTGAATCACTAGCATCAAATGCTGTCGCTTTATCACCTAGGTTTTCAACAAAAGTATAATCAGGGTAATCAGGTTCAACAACAGCATTATCATTTGACTGACTCTCACGATTACAGGCACTAAGAAATAATGTTGCCAGTAAAAGATTAATCGTAATTATTAAACCCTTGTTTATATTATTCATATTTAACATAAGTTTTGTTCTATTTATAAATTAAAGGGAAGTGCATCCTTGCACGGCTTACATCCTTTAGGGGTCGGTTAGCAACTAAATCACTGTTAGTTATTCCAGTTATTCAACAATATAAGCACATCACTCTCTAATGATGTTTGTAAAATACTTAAAGCATCAATAGCGGCTTGAATACGAACACGTGCTTCTACATCATTAATTGCTTGCCTGAACGGCATATCATTTTCACCTGAAATCGCTTTAATTGCTGTTATTGCTGTCGTTATTTCGGTATCGATGCGAATAGCTAAAGCACTATCCGCGGCTTGAACGAAATTAATAATTCCTACATCGGTCACAGCTTGTGAATTTGTGGTCCCTAGGTAAACATTTTTAACCCCTTGAATATTATTTGTGAAATCAGCCAGTGAATTCCAACTGTATTGTGATTCAACTAACGAGGTATCCGTTGAGTTAATATCACTACCAAAGGGTTCAGCAATTTTTCCGTTAGCGACTTCATCAACAATACCTATCATGCCATTAATTAATTCTTCTACGACGCCTAGTTCAGACGCATAAATGTCATTACCTGGTATCAGCAAAAATTCTTGGTAGGGTAATGAGTTTGTATCATTGGCATCATGTCTAACCGTCCATGCATCAAAAAGCGATTGGGTATATTCACGAAACACTTCTGCAGTAGCAGCTAAATATTCACGCTCTAACGCTGTCATTTCATCTATCGCTTTAGCATTATCGGTTAAGCCATCGCCAAAAAGTAGAAACTCCATGGTATGAAAGCCCTGAACATCGTCGTTAAATAACTTGATAACCTCGGCATTAAAACCACTTTGTGTTGCTAATAAACTTTGCAGATCACTGGTATTTAATGGCCAGGTATCTAAGTGAGGATCTATAGATAAGGCATCTACTGGTCCAAAAATATGAGCTTCTCCTTGCTCCCAAGGTTGGCGAACTGTTTGCCATGCTTGTTGAGTTGCCAATAATGTTTCTTGGCTCGGAGAATTTAATAATGACAAGGTCGCTAAGTGAAAGATCTCTGCTTTGGTGTTCAGGTCGTTATAACCTTCAACAATAATATCGTTTGTTATATTACTTATCATAGCTGTTGCATCAAACGCGAAGCCTGATGGTTCTTCTATAACAGGTATTGACTGCGAAGAACTGCTACCACCACATGCAGATAACATTAATATTGCTGTGGTCGTTGCGAAGAGTGAAGTTTTCAATGACATTTTTAATTCCTTTAAATTTACAGTCGTCTTTTAAACTGATGGTTATATTGAAAAATAATAGCCCATCGATAGGCTAAAACTTTGGGTATTATTAAGGTTGTTTTGTGCATAAGATTTTTCAGCAAACTGAGCTTTAAGTACCACATTTTTTATTGGTATGTAGTTCACACCGATGGCAATTTCTTTAATATCAAAACGAGAGGTAGCTAAGCCCCCTGCTACTTCTTTAATAGGGTTGGCATAATCATATGAAGTAAATAGATACAAAGGTTTGCTAAGACCAAGCAGAAATTGACTGTTATAGGCGACTTCTAGAAATGCTGACTCAGCTTCACTACCTAATTGAGCAAAGTTACCTGGCTTTAATCCTGGCGTTGTTTTATTAGCGGCAGTAATGGCTAAGCTGTCATCTAATTTGCCGAATAAATACTGACCTCGTAGCGTCCAATCTTGATAACGATAAACGCCATTTAGCCCGATAATGGATAAATGGCCATCCGCTGAAATATTATTGGTATTATTGCGATTACCACTGGTGTTACCGCTGTAAAAACTAGCGCCTATCCCTGAGCCTTTTTTAAGGTCGCCATAATCTACTCGAAGCGTTAACGCTAAGTCGTCGGCATTGATCGTTTCGAATCTTTTTTGGTGACCACTGGCTACCCAGCGATAAGTACGAAAGTATTCAGAATTAAGGCCTGTCGTCAGTAAAGCTTGCGCCTTAAATCCTTGCCAATTTGCAGTGAAGTTAATCCCGGTTTCATGCCAAACTTGGGGGATAAGTGTTGATTCACTCCAATGACGCTGGGTAGTAAAATATTGATCAGGTTTGTGTAACTCAGTCCCTAAACCCACAGGGACAAATATTCTGCCAAGTTTAATAGCAAAGTAGTCATTGTAAGCATATTTGAGTTCTAATTTTTCAACCAGAACTTCACCACCCGCTTCTATCTCAGTTTCAAATTCGCCGAATTCTTCGAAGCCATCATATTCTAATGCTGCGCCTGTACCACCATGTTCGTACTCTAACTCTATTTCAACTTGCCATTGGGGGTCAAACCGATAACCAAATTCTAAAACAACGCGTTCGACATCAGTTATGCTGCGCTTTTGTGGTTGTGTGTCTTGCGTGTTACGAAAAACATCTTCCGTTTTATAAAGTACACTGCCATAAGAGGTAATGTGCCAATTTTTGACGGCTGAATAATTTAGCTGATCTTTATGACTTGTTGAGGATACGGCTAGACTTAATTGTCTAAGTTCACTTTGAAGCTTTTCAATTTGTTGCTGTTGTTTGTTAAAGTTAATAACAGAGGGTTGATCATCAGCCTGAGCAAGGTTACAAAAACTGACCATTGCCAATGTTGATAAAACAGAAATTTTGTTTTTCATCTTACTGCACCAATACAAATACGAATCACTTTCATTTGCATGTATTGTAATTAGCTCTAATGATTATTGCAAACAATAATAGTTATCATTCGTAATTAATTTCATTCTATTCTTTTGATCACTGAAATAAGACATAAAAAAGACGCCTAAGCGTCTTTTCTTGAATTCTCGTGAGAACTAAAATCTGCAATTATGTGATGCCTCTTTTAGGTACAGCGATACAACACCTGCTCTGTGTTGGCAGCTTTGATAGTTTTGACTGTTTGACAATTTCACTAAAATTTAGTGATAAAAAAAGACGCCTAAGCGTCTTTTCTTGAATTCTCGTGAGAACTAAAATCTGCAATTATGCGATGCCTCTTTCAGGTACAGCGATACAACACCTGCTCTGTGGTAGCAGCTTTGACTGTTTTACTAAAATTTAGTGATAAAAAAAGACGCCTAAGCGTCTTTTCTTGAGTTCTCGTGAGAACTAAAATCTGCAATTATGCGATGCTTCTTTCAGGTACAGCGATACAACACCTGCTCTGTGTTGGCAGCTTTGATAGTTTTGACTGTTTGACTCTTTGACAATTTCACTAAAATTTAGTGATAAAAAAAGACGCCTAAGCGTCTTTTTTTTAAGTTCTCGTGAGAACTAAAATCTGCAATTATGCGATGCCTCTTTCAGGTACAGCGATACAACACCTGCTCTGTGGTAGCAGCTTTGACTGTTTGACTGTTTTGCTAAATTTTAGTGATAAAAAAAGACGCCTAAGCGTCTTTTTTTTTAAGTTCTAGTGAGAACTAAAATCTGCAATTATGCGATGATTTTAGATACAACACCAGCACCAACAGTACGACCACCTTCACGGATAGCGAAGCGTAAACCTTCATCCATCGCTACTGGGTTGATTAGCTCTAC
>NZ_JACGVM010000036.1:0-11791 GCF_014077195.1 Colwellia sp. BRX9-1 | reverse complement strand
AATAAACTATCAATAAATTGTCAATAAACTATCAAAATTATAAATAATTAGCCATTGACTAATAAATGGTCATTGGACTATTATCAATTTTAACTGGTCGAACGTCCGATGAGTTGTAGCACCAATAAAAATAAGACGTAAAAATATAATTATAAAATAAAATTTAAAATAATTTGGGGAAATAATGAATATAATCAAACGTATAACGGTTGTAGCAGGGATCTGCCTGACATTCTGCTCAGCAGCTTCTTACAGTAAAGAATATAAAATAGTACTTATCCATGGCTTTCAGCCACAACAACTTATTGTTGATGGTGACGTTACGGCGAGTGGTCAAAATTACTGGCAAGGCTATTGGAATAACCTCAGTGATGCCCGTATTGACTGGCCTTCATATGAACGAATAGAAGGTAAAATAGCCACAGATTATGTTTGGCCAAAGTTGAAATCATTTTCTGAAAGTAACTTTTGTACACCGGGTTGCATCTTTGTAACACATTCAACCGGTGATTTAGTGGCACGGTATATTATAGATAACCAAGAAACTTGGTTGGAAAATGCTGGATTAGCACCACTGAATATTGTTGCAACTTTTGACATTGCTGGCGCAGGTGGTGGTAGTGAACTTGCTGATGTGGCGGTAAGTGTTGCTGAGGGTACAGAAACGTGGTCTTTTGTCATTGAGGCAGCATTAGAGGCTTGGTTAGGCGGCGATCTTGGCGATGAAATGGGCGTACTTAATGATTTAAAAGTCAATAACGCTAGACAACTTGCACCATTACCAGATGCGAGGATCCCTCGTCTACGCTTTGTCGGTGATGCAAGTGAATATTTAGGGGTTACTAGCCCATTTATTCAAGGTAATGACGACGGTGTTGTTGGTACGCACTCCTCTTGCGGAGCTAATCGCCAAGCAAGATACGGTAGCTGCAGTACCGGTATCGCGTTAAATGGTAAAATAGAACAGCAAGGTAATGCCGTTAATGGTTTTATGCCATACCATTATCCAATGCTTATGGGTAAAGCTTATAGTCATGGTTCGTTACTTGAGCCACAACAGCAAGGTAAAGTGACGGCAGCAAGTAATCAGAAAAACCTACTGTCAGGAGAAAGTATTTACTTTGACACTTATACTAAAACGACTGGCTGGTGGCTTTGGAAAAGTAATTATCTCTATATTGAAAATTCGAATGATGACAGTATGTCAACGCTCATTTATGACGCGATTCCGAATTAAATAATATAGTTAAGGCTGTTGGTTTTCTAGGTTAATCAAGGAAAATCAACAGTGTCTTGGCAAAAGAGTAAAGCCGTTATGAAAAAAAAATCATTGTTAAAACAATTCAGTGTTATATCTACTATCGCCGTTGTTGTTTGGCTCTTTTGGCCATCAATACCGCAAAAACTAACGATTGTTAATGAACCCTTGAAAAAAACAATTCCAATTAAGACAACTAGCTTGCCAAAACAGCCGCCAAGTAATAATAGTTCGCTCGAGGTTACAGTTAATAAAATCACTTCAAACGATTCAGCAGTACTTGTTGCACAAGCGTATGCGGCAGAGTTAACTTTTCCACCCTATTCACAACCTTTAACGGATAAAGATTTTGACCGCTTAACCCCTAATTTTTTTAATCCACAATCTATGTTAGTCGACGACAATGGCACTCAAGTAAGTGCCGCATTATCAAAATATCGTTATACCTATCCCGAAGTCGTTTTTGCGACACTAACCGGTGAAAATATTACCGGCGCAGAGCTGCAACTTGTCGATATCATTACAGGTAAAGTATTATTGACCAGTCAATTTGAACAGGGTGAAGAAAACTGGCATTCACACTTTACCGGTAAAAGAGATTTGCCACGAGAATTGCAAGCATCGATTAAGGCGAAAATTAACGGTAAGAATATTAATATTACCCTAGCACTTAAATATGTTGATTCAGTTGCTACCCTAGAAAGTTTTGAACCGGCCTACAATGAAGATGCTGATATGGTATTAAAAGCTAATTTAACCACTAGAGAGCAAGGCCTATATAGAATGCGGGCAAATTTATTTGATGCCAATTACCAACCCATCGCCCACTTAGTTAGCAAAGCAAAACTCAATAAGGGCAATAGTCATCTTTATTTAAAAGCTCACCGGTCAGTATTACAAGGCAGGCAAGCGCCATTTTACTTATCAACTTTTTCAATTGAATTAATGTCACCTGCTCCCGGTGAACCGACCAAGTACGGTGATAGTTCAATTGATGAACATGCAATAAAAGGTTTTGCAGTCAACAGTTTAAGCGATTTGCCCTATCAAGCTTCTTCGCAGGAACAACAACGCTTACTACTGTTGCAGAACATGGCAGAAGGCAGGTAGAAGGTTTGATTGATAGTTGATAATTGATGAAACGATGTGTTAATCAATCGTCTGAATAGCGCTGATTTTCGTAGATAAACAACGACAAGAGCTTTTATTAAAGTCGCAGTGTAAAATAAAGTTTAGTTTGATAACCGCTATCAAACTAAACTTATTTATCGATTAATAAGGTGCTAAGGCATCCAAGCGTAACTAACTTTAGTAAACAAAGTACGTTCGCCACGCCTTAACGTAGTTAAGTCGTCATCTTGATAGCTAGTGTCTGAATATCCTAAGAAAAATACTGTCTGTGGATTAAGCTTATAGCTATAAATTAATTGTGTTGATAAATCACTATTGGTGTTCGAATAAGCTGAAATATTATTATCTGGATTTTTATCTACATCGTAGTAAACAACATTTAATTTAAGATAACTGTTCACATCAAATTGGTAAGAAACTCTTAATTCCACTATGTTCGCATCGTATACATTACCTTGACTCGTATCGAGAGTTTCATAAGTATAAGAAAAATCAATCTCTAAATGACTGGTTGGGTTAAGGCGAGTGTTCGCATAAATTTCTTGATAATCAGCGAGGCGATTATTTTGGTAATCTATTTTTTTACCAAAAGAAAAATAAACTTCACCATAAAGGTATCTTGTTGGTTTTATATACGCAAACATAGTCAAAAGCTTTTCAGTAAACCGGTCGGTATTACCGTCAATAGAGTCATCAAACTCAATTGCTGCGAGGCCACCATTTAATTGATTTAACTCACTTTTACGTAACCCTATTTTATCTGCATAGGTAAACATAATATCAAATTGTGAAAGTTTAGGGCCATCAATCGTAAAACTCGAAGCCAAACTTTTTTCGAGCAATTCACCATTTTCATTGTGTTTAATTTGCCACTGACCTGACAATTTTGCTTCTTGCCAAAAGCTGTCGCCTTCACTGTAAAAGAAACGGTCAACTAATAGTCTCTCATCTTGATAATCAGCTTGGGGCATAAAACCTAAATCAGCACGGAAATCTTTACCTATTTTTTGATGTTCAGCACTTACCGACCAATACTCCGAGTTGTGCTCATAACTAAGTTTGACCGCTTGGTCGGCAAAATCAGTCGACTCCTCTATTGAATTGTCACTGTTTGAATGAACAACTTGTGCAAGAATAGCATTTGAGTCATCCATTTTATATTTGGTATTGATACCGGCAACGGTATTTTGATAACTATCAGACTTTCTTAAGGTGCTAATTGCACCTAATGAAAAGTCTTCAGAAAAGTCGTAGCGATATTTAAATGCGCCAGAGTGGCTTTCTTCATCTAACGATTTTAAACGTGAGCCGGTATTTCCTGGCACAATAAAATTAGTTTCTGTGTCATGACTAATAAAAGCACCATAGGTATGGTTGTCATTAGTACCGGTTAATTTTGCACCATAATCAGGGTCGGCAATGTTTCTGGTATAAACTAAATTAAAATTTGAAGAGAAATAATCTGAGTTTTCTACAAAGAAAGGGCGAGCCTCACGATAAAACAAGGAATAGGTTTTATTAACGCTAAGTTGTCCCGCATCAGACTCTACTGTCGAAAAATCTGGGTTTACCGTAACGTTTAATAGCGTGTTGGCATTAATCCCCCAGCGTAAGTCAACGCCCGCTTCGGTGTCGTTATCGCTTTGCCATTCATCTTGTGGGTCGTAAATGTCACGAGTATCATTTTTACTTGCCACTATTGCTGGCGTGATTGTTAAATTGTTACCGGTTTTTGCATCTTTAAAACCTTTTGCTTCAGGTATTTGGCATAACCAACAATCATTGTCTCGGTCGAGCGGTATATGAGATATACGCAGGCGAGAGTCGCGCGGGTAGAGACGAATAAACTCAATTGCCCAGGTTTTTTCTTCATCTGTGTCAGCAAAGTTCAATGCATGGTAGGGCACAGCCATTTCAACTTGATAGCCACTCGCTGTTCTTTTGCCAAACGATTGCCACATACCATCCCAAGCTGAATTGACATCACCGGTGAGTTCGTTTTTTATTCTATCGATTTGCGATCCGTAAGGATTAACAAAGAGTTCATAACTTAATCGTCGATTGTTGTAAGTGTCGAGTTTTATACCCACCACATCGTCTTCGAGTCGTGTATCTCGGTCACCTAAGTAGGCAATTATTTCTTCTGGGTTGGGATCTTGGGCAATAAAAGAGATATAAATGGTCTCGCCATTTTCAAATATTTTTGCGGTGGTTTTAACCGGGCTAGGCTTATTATTCCAAGGGGAATTAACAATGTTGAGCTCTATGGATAATGCCTGAGACCATTCCTCTTCGTTGATGTTGCCGTCTATGGTGACTTTTGTTTTAGCATAAGGTATCGATAAATGATCGATTTTATTAATTGTTTGTTCTTGGGCATTTTGTTCAGCAAAACTATTCTGTGAAAATAGTAAGAATATACTAGCTACTAGGGCTTTGTAGCTACTTCTTAACAACAACATTTTTTCTCCAGGGTTACATTTTATTATTTTTATATTGTGACTCTGGATAAATTGTGTCAAAAAAATGCAGTTAAAACAATCATTAATTATTCTAGCTCTATTATTAGCAGGCAATAAAAAAGTCGCCAAATGGCGACTTTACTTAAAAGCTGATGGGATTTTTATTTATTTTTACTTCATCCAAGCATAGCTAAACTTCATAAAGAGATTACGTTTATTTTGATTTAAGTCGCTAAAATCTTCTTCGGTGTAGTGTCTATCAGAATAGCCTAGATAGAAAACTGTTTGCGAATTCAACTTGTAGGCGTACAACAATTCAGTTGAGACGTTCTTCCTGCTTTGGGTAATATCTTCGGGATCCGTGTAAATATAATTGTTAATATTTCTGTTGGTATTATTATAAATAAAACTAAAACGTAAAAAACTTAACACATTAAATTGGTACGTTGCTCTAAAATCGGTCAATCTTGCAGTAAAGACGTTGTTACTGGTCGCATCGACATTATGATTAGTGGCATCTAATTGATTAAAGGTATGTTTGATATTTAATTCTAAATGCTTATCAACATTTAAGGTTACCTTTGAACTCCACTGTTTAGTACGGCCCAGACGGTTGTTTCTATAATCAATGGCATCGCCGTATTTAAAGTTACTGTTAAAGTATAGACCTAGCATTGGATTAACTTCACCAAAGAGTGAAAATTGATTTTCGGTAAATAAGGTGGTGTTACCGTCAATGGCTAAAATACTTTTATCTTTTCTTAAACCGACTAAATCACGGTTTGAATAAGAAAAGCGGAAGTATGAATTCATACTTGAATTTAGTTGAGCGTTGATATCAAATTCTTTTTCAATCAATTCATTATTGTCGTTATGGGTGATATCCCAATCAGAATATATTTTAAATTTCGTCCACCATTCGCCTGGTTTCGCATACCACTTTCTATCACCACCAACAGAAAAACGCTTGTAGTCAACATTAGGAATAAAGCCTAAATCACCACGAAAGCCAGAATTTTGCTGATCGTATGTTACGCGGTAATACCAGTCTCGGTCATTGTGAGAATAGCTTGTTTTAAAGGCACTACCACTAAACTTATCATCTTTTAAGGTCCGTAAAACCTGCTCATTGTAATCACATTGACTATAGCCACAGTCAATGTTTTCTGGTGGCGCATGGCAATTGTCTGACTCACTTGAATCGTCGCTATCATCGGCATTACAAAATTGCTCAAATAAGTTATCAGGATATTCTGTAGTTGAATAAAGCGCTTGAAACTTAAAGACATCAGCCGTTGAAAGTCTAATTTGACTGCCGACACTGTGTACTATATTTTGATAATCTTCGGCGGTACGTATGGTACTTACGGTCCCCATAGTGATGTTTTCGTTAAAATTGTAACGATAGCGAAAAGCGCTTGCTTTTGATTCGCCTTCGATGCTCGCTATGGAAGAGCCTCTATTACCGGGGATTAAAATATTGGTACTGTCGTCATCGGTGACAAATAAACCAAAGGAGTGATCATTTTCTCGACCAGTTAATTTAGCACCGTAGTTTGGCGCGTTAATATTTCGGGTATAAATCAGGTTATAATTTGAATCAAAGTAATCAGCATTATCTAGAAAAAACGGTCTTTTTTCTTGGGTGAAAAGTGCAAAGTTATTATTGATATTTAACTGAGCATTATCTGTTTCAACTGTTGAAAAGTCTGGATTAATTGTGGCATTCAACACCCAGTCAGGTGTTATTCCCCAACGAACATCTAAGCTAGCTTCTGTGTTGGTTTCACTCTGCCAATCCTCATTATTTTCTCTTTGTTCATTAACGCCGGTAACAAGTGAAGGCGTAACGGTTAAGTTATCGCCTTGTTTTGCCCCCGTAAAGCCTTCAATCGTGTGAAGTTGGCATAACTCACAGTCGTTATCTCGTTCAAGGCGGACGTTTGAGAAACGAAAAAATTCGTTTCTCGGATAAAAACGCATTAATTCAATGCCCCAATCTTGTAATGACGATTTTTCAGTAAAGTTAAGCATACGAAGGGGTAAAGCCATTTCTACTATATAGCCTTTATCGTTAATTATTCCTGCACTGTCCCAGATGCCATCCCAAGAATCACTTTCACTTTTCGTTATTTCATTTTCGACACCGTCGATTTGAGAGCCTAAAGGGTTGACTAAAAATCGATAAGCCGAACGTTGGTCGTTATAAGTGTCAATTTTTATGCCAACGACATCGTCACCCCATGATTGATCTCTATCGCGGTAAAACGCTCGAATTTGGCTTGGGTTGGGATCTTCAGCAATGAAAGCAATATAGAAAGTACCGCCATCTTCCATTAATAACGCTTCGGTATGAACTTGGCTAGGTATATTGTCGTATGGACGAGTAACGTTATTGATTAATATTTTTTTTGCATGGCGCCATTGTTTTTCATCTAATTTAGCATCTATGGTTATTTTACCTGAAATCCTTGGGATTTGGGTTGACTGTTGCGCGTTAGCTTTACAATGAAAAGAAAATAATAAAGTGGAAATAGTCAAAATATGGCTGAATTTGACAGTGAACATTGATGCTCCAAAGGAAAGTGTTTGCACAAAGTTTATCTGCAATACTGACGGTAAACTTAAGTAATAGATTTACCGGCGATGGTGAAGAAAGTTAGACTTTCTGTCAAAGGAATTACGATAACTGGTATAAGGAATACGATTAATGGTTTTTTCTAACATTTTTTGCATGCTTAATCGTAGAAAATTTAGCTCGAATCTATAAATATTCTCCTGCATAATGGAATGCCTGTTATCTAGTTCTTCATTATTATGCCACTTACTTTACTCGATATTCTTGCCTTTATATGCTTTGTAACTTGTTGGATTGGTTACACTTGGTTTGCTCGTGTCAAGGCAAAAAACACTAATTGTATCGCCAGATGTCTTCATCAACATAGAATTCATTGGATGAATGAGCTAATGACGCGAGATATTCGTGTTGGTGAAGCTGCGTTGTTAGCAAATTTGGAGCGAAATATTGCTTTTTTTGCTTCAACAACTTTACTGGTTTTAGCCGGTGTATTGACTCTATTCGCTCAAGTCGAACGTTTAGAAGCGGTAATAGGTTCAATTCCCTATGCTGATTTTCCAAATCATGCGGCGATACAATTAAAATTAGGTGTCTTAGCTTTTATTTTCATTATGTCCTTTTTTCAATTTACTTGGTCTATGCGACAGTATGGCTTTTTAAATGTCATGATTGGTGCTGCGCCTTATGATGAGTTAGGCGAAGATGAAAACTTGCGTGCCTATGCAAAACAAATGGCAATAGTACAAGACCAAGCCGCACATTCTTATAATTATGGATTACGTTCTTATTATTTTTCTATTGCGGCAATGTGTTGGTTTTTTCATCCTGCGTTATTTATTTTTGCCAGTTTACTGGTTGTTTATACTTTATTTTATCGTGAATTTAGATCCCGAGCAGTAAAAGCTATTACCGCCGCACAAGAGCACTTAAGAATAGAGCATACAAAAAAGCGCGGTCATGATATTGATGAGTAAACATAATTACTCTGCTTATTCGGTGCAAGATTTTGACAATTTTGATTGTTTGAAAATATCAAAATGGGTCTACGTAGCCTTGATTTTTATTTTACGGGGTTATGTTGTTTGGCTAATGTCGGTAACCAATATGAAAGACCGTGTTGGTATTATTCAATGGATATACCCTGAAACATCATTGTTTTATTTAAGCTTAGGCTCTGGGGCGTTAGGTGTTTTTATTGTCCTTGTCTTAAGTTTACGGCGGCCAAATGCGAAAGGTTGGGTTAAAAAATCATGGCGCCATGGTAAAGGTATTCTCACTTTCGCCTTACTTTTTGATTTGATTATTTGCTTAGTTGGCTTTTTTTATTGGCATTTACTGTCATTAACATGGTTAATTACCCAAGCTATTATTGTTGGAGCGCTTATAATCATGTTAAATCTCAGTAAAAAATTTACAATAAATATTACTGAGTTTCCAGAGCCACTTCCTGACCCAAAAAAAAGGTGATGAAATCACAATGAATAACGAACAAGCTGTACAGCAAGATGAACGATTAATTATATTAGATACAGAAACAACGGGTATTAATCCTAGGGAAGGGCACCGAATTGTTGAAGTAGGCTGTGTTGAAATGATCAACCGACAGTTAACCGGTCGTAGTTTTCACGTTTATATCAATCCATTATTTGAAATGGATCAGGAAGTTATCAATATTCACGGATTAACCAATGAGTTCCTTCGTGATAAACCTTTATTTAGTCAAGTCGCCGATGACTTTATCGGATTTATTAAAGGTGCACGCCTTGTTATTCATAACGCTAAATTTGATATCGGCTTTATGGACAATGAATTTGCTTTATTAAAGCGAAATATTCCCAACACTCGTGATATGTGTACTGTTATAGATACGTTGCATGTTTCAAAAGATGAATTTGGTTCACCAAAGACCCTAGATTATTTAGCCCGTTACTATCGTGTCGATAAATTAGTCGACCGCACTTATCATGGTGCATTAATCGATGCTCAACTTTTAGCGTTTGTTTATGTAGAGATGACGCGTAAGCAGTCCGTGTTAAATCTATCAGCAGGCAGCGAATCAGGTGACAGTAATGCTATTCGTCGTTTACCCGCACAACGAACAAAATTAAAGGTTATCCAAGCTTCTGCCGATGAACTTATTAAGCATAGTGAAAGATTAGCGATTGTTGCTGAAAAAGGGAGCGAACCAATATGGCCCAAATAGGTCAGTCAAAACTTTTTATTATCATAGTAGTAGCCTTTCTATTGATATCTATACCAAGTTATGGACAACAAACCAAAATTGATTATTACCAATCAGATAATGTTACCAATGCTATTCCTTATTTTGAAAATCGGTTTAAAATAGATGCCTTGCTTGAAGAAATAACTCTGTTATTTTATCGAAGAAGTGGCACGCCACCCATCATACTTGTGCGCCCTGATGGCACCAAAATTAAAATTAATAATTTACCTAAAGATAAAATCACTTGGTTTGATGATCGTACTTTTGATTTAATCACCATTAAAAATCCAATGCCCGGCCCTTGGCAGGCTATTGGTGATATTTTACCGCAAAGCCACATTATGGTTGTCACTGATGTCACTATTAAAGTTGACCCCTTACCTGAGGTTATCCTCTCGGGAGAAACCTTAAAAATTGAAGGGCACCTTTATAATGGAGAACAAGCTATTGACGATCCACTCTTTCGTGACGTTATTAACCTCAATGTAGATTTTTTTAGTACCAATAATTCTGCGTATGATAATTTTGGTGCTGAACCCATTAAAATAGCGCAGTTTCGTGATGATGGCCGTGACTTAGATGAGTATGCCAAGGATGGTGTCTTTACCGGCGAATTTGAACTTGCTTTTGCTCCGGGTGAATGGCTACCTATTTACTCTGTTATTATGCCGATGGCTACTCGAGAGTTACGACAAAAACCCATTATTTTGCAAAAGACACCAATTACCATTTCTGTTGAACCCGTAATGGAAGTCGGGAAGTCTCACAAGGTCATCTTTACTATCGACCCCACTTATGTAGATATGGATAGTGTTTTGTTTCAAGGGAAAGTTATTTTTCCAGACCGTCAAGAAGTACCATTTTCTATTATGGAAGGAAAAGGAAATTTACGTACTTACGAACTTGCTTACACCGAGTCAGGTGTTCATCGTATACAAGTGAGTGTTTTTGGCAAAACAATTAACGGCCGCGAATTCCGTTTAGTGTTAGAACAATTTACCTTTAATGCAGAAAGTAAAACGGGCTTAGTGATGCCGACCCTAAATGCTAATGGTGAAATGACATCACTCCCTGTAGACAAAGCGGATGTTGTTATTACCGATAAAATTATACTAGCAGAGGAAAAAGCTAAACAATTAGCCATGGAGTTGCAAGAAGCTAAAGTCGAACAAGAAAGCGCAAAAAGTGAAAAAGATCTACAAACTTATATTATTATTGCTGTTGCAAACGTCGGAATCGTCCTTATTGCGTTAGTCTTTTACTTTATATCTCGCCGAAAAAAGAACAAAAAATGATGAATAGCCAATTAAATAAAGCCATTTTTGAATGTAATTCCTCCGTATTGTACATCAAACGTGCATACAGTTAATTATATTAAAAAAGTGGTTGACTGCTCTGCGTCTTAACCGTATTATCTCCGCCGCATTCAACGACTTGTTGACGAATGTGTTGATTATACAGCGGAGTGGTAGTTCAGTTGGTTAGAATACCGGCCTGTCACGCCGGGGGTCGCGGGTTCGAGTCCCGTCCACTCCGCCAATTAATCAAAGGTTAAGCACCTAGTTTTACTAAACGTTTAAAACAATACAGCGGAGTGGTAGTTCAGTTGGTTAGAATACCGGCCTGTCACGCCGGGGGTCGCGGGTTCGAGTCCCGTCCACTCCGCCAACATTGTTTAAGTAAAGAATAAGGTTTGAATGACCTAACGATAAAAGGCGTGACATCTTTTATTATAACATTCAAAAGCAATACAGCGGAGTGGTAGTTCAGTTGGTTAGAATACCGGCCTGTCACGCCGGGGGTCGCGGGTTCGAGTCCCGTCCACTCCGCCAACATTGTTTAAATTAAGAATAAGGTTTGAATGACCTAACTATAAAAGGCGTGACATCTTTTATACTAACATTCAAAAGTAAAATCACGGGTTTAAGTACCGTCTACTTAGGTAGTAAAACTTGAAGAAAGCAATACAGCGGAGTGGTAGTTCAGTTGGTTAGAATACCGGCCTGTCACGCCGGGGGTCGCGGGTTCGAGTCCCGTCCACTCCGCCAACATTGTTTTTACTGTTTTTTATAGTCATATAAAAAATTAAAATAGTTCAAGACCTCAAGACCTCAAGACCTCAAGACCTCAAGACCTCA